>CAYOKO010000060.1:0-11831 GCA_964404555.1 uncultured Bacteroidaceae bacterium
ACTTCCGCTTCGAATTGGATAAAATCAATGGCAACGGTGGTGCAAACCAAAGTCAATTTGTCCGTTCACTAGAGGATCATGCCAGCATCGTTCCTCTACTGTATCAGTCGGGGTATCTCACCATAAAGGATTACGATGAGAAGGAGGATTTGTATCAACTAGGTATGCCCAATGCGGAGGTTCGTGTGGGGTTGCTCAAGAATCTGTTACCACTCTTCTCCAGTGCCGACCCAGATGAAACCGCCAATGCTGCATCGCGTGCATCTACAGCCTTGCGCGAAGGAAACATAGATAGAGCCATGGAGCTACTGCGTTCTGCACTCAAAAGTATCCCCTACGGGAAGAACGAGTCGGAAATTCTTCAGAGTAAAGAGGCGACAGAGGAGTACTATCATAAATTCTTCCATTTTTTCTTTTACCTATTGTATGGGAACGTACACTCCGAAGTACGCCTATCCACAGGCGCAACGGATGTGGAGATTACTACACCAAAATACATCTACGTAGTAGAGATTAAGATTAATGCTTCTACAAACGTAGCTCTAAAGCAAATAGACAAGAAGGGGTACGCAGTCCCCCATTTGTCGGATCCACGAACCGTGTATAAGGTGGGAGTAAGATTCTCCACCAAAGAACGTACTCTTTCCGACTGGAAGGTTGTGGAGGCAAAAGGGACTACGGAGTAGTGGTGGATGAATCTCGACCGAAGTTCGGAGTTGGTGAAAACGATATATAAATCGCACCTAAAACTCTATATAAATCGCTCCAAGAATAGGCAGGACTTTGGGGCAAAATCATACTAGTTTCGGATCCGTTTTATACTGAGAAAAGTTTGCTTCTCTACTAGAGAAACCATGTTTTCTTAGTATGAAAAGTTTGCGTTACTACTAGTAAATCTCCGGTAACGCAGTCGGCATTGTAGGGGAAGTAGCTTTGCTGCGTGGAAGCAACAACAGAGCGTGGAGGTTATAGACTCTTTAACAGAGTGAAGGGTCCACCGGACGCTTTACACCCCCCGGGAGGTTTTTCCCGGAAGACCCTTCATTTTTCCTGTTTTTCCTCGTAACAGCACTGGTAATATGCATATTACGAATGAAGGGGCGCCCTTCACTTTCCCTTCATTTTTACCCTTCTGCCCTTCACTTCCGCAGATTGTTAAGAAAGCTGTATGTTTCATACTTATTGATATACTGCGTTTTAAATCGGCATAAAAGGAAACCTTCACCCGTTACGCCCCATTCATCGTAAAATAGCTTAAAGACTAGTAATAATATGCTTGTTTGTAGTCCAATTCCGGAAAGTAAGCGTGGAAGTAAAAGAGTTGGAGTAAAGATCTAGAATACAGAGAATTGATGTCTTTTGTGGAAGTGTGGAAGTAAAATCGGAATTTCTACCCTTCCTCCACGCTTCCACTCGTTTTCGAGCCTTTTTTTCACTTCCACAAGACGCCTTATAGAGCATTCTAATTGCCCGCAATTAGCAGTGAAAAAGCGCAGGACTTTTATGCAAAGTCCTGCGCTTTCTTACACCTATTTGCGCGCAATTAAATGAGTCGATGCGGGCAAATAAATAATGGAGGGAGGGTTATGACAAACCCTCTATGATGCCATCGTGAATGTCTATGCGTTCCGCCTGCGGAGACTTAGGCAAGCCCGGCATACGGAGGATGTCACCGGCTATGGCTACAATCATCTCGGCACCCGTGTTCACTACTATGTCGCGAACATTTACGGTAAAGCCCGTGGGAACACCGTAGGCCTTATCGTCGGTGGAGAAGCTGTACTGCGTCTTGGCGATACATACCGGGAACTTACCCCAACCCATCTTCTCGATGCGCTGCAACATACGGGTGGCGGGGGCAGCGAAGGTTACGTTGGCTGCGCCGTAGATGTTGGTGGCTACCGCCTTAATCTTCTCCTTAACGGGGATGTCGTCTTCATACTGATACTGCAACGGCTTGGAAGGTTTCTCGTCGATGGTCTTAACAACGAGGTGTGCCAACTCTTCGGCACCCTTACCACCTTCGCAGAAGGCATTGTTCACGGCGAAACCTATGCCCAACTCCTGCTCGCAGTGCGTGCGGAGAGCTTCTATCTCCTCGTCGGTGTCGCTTGCGTACTTATTGAAGGCAACAACTACGGTCTGACCGAAGGAAGCGAGGTTGTGTACGTGCTTGTCCAAGTTGCAGAAACCTGCCTTGAGACCCTCTACGTTCGGAGTCTTGATGTCCTCGAGTGCTACTCCGCCGTGCATCTTCAAGCCTTGTGCCGTAACGACGAGTACGGTCAGTGCGGGAGAGAGACCTGCCTTGCGACACTTAATGTCGAAGAACTTCTCGGCACCCAAATCGGCACCGAAGCCGGCCTCTGTCACCGTGTATTCGGAGTGACTCAGCGCTATCTTGGTGGCTACAATGGAGTTGCAGCCGTGGGCGATGTTGGCAAACGGACCGCAGTGTACAAATGCGGGGGTTCCTTCGGTGGTCTGCACCAAGTTGGGGTTCAGAGCATCCTTGAGGAGCACGGTGATGGCTCCGGCTACGCCCATATCCTTAACGGTGAAGGGTTTGTCGTCGAAGGTGAAGCCTAGTGTGATGTTCTCGATGCGCTTGCGCAGGTCGTCCAGGTTGTTGGAGAGACACATAATGGCCATAATCTCACTTGCCGGGGTGATGTCGAAACCGCTCTCTGCCGTCTTACCGTTGGTACGTGGTCCTAGACCGGTTACGATGCTGCGCAGGGAACGGTCGTTGACGTCGAGCACACGCTTCCAGAGGACTTGCTTCAGGGCAAAGCCTTCTGCCTCGTGCTGATATAGGTAGTTGTCCAGCAGGGCACTAATCATGTTGTGGGCACAGGTGATGGCGTGGAAATCGCCCGTAAAGTGGAGGTTGATTTTCTCCATGGGGAGTACCTGAGCATAGCCACCGCCGGCTGCGCCACCTTTCATACCGAAGCAAGGACCCAGGGAGGGTTCGCGGAGGGCGGTTACGGCTTTCTTGCCTATGCGATTCAGTCCGAGTGAAAGACCAACGGATACGGTTGTCTTGCCGATACCTGCCTTGGTGGGACTGATGGCGGTTACGAGAATGAGCTTACTCTTCTTTATCTTCTCCTCATCGATTAAACCGATGGGTACTTTGGCGATGTTATGGCCATAGCACTCCAGGTCTTCTTCATGGATGTCTATGTCTGCCGCTACATCTTTTATTTTGCGCAGTTGCACGCTACGCGCTATTTCAATGTCACTTTTCATTGTACATTTTTCTTATTAGTTGTTTTTATACTTCTATCGTTACACGTGTTTTGCGATTTTCGCATTGCAAACATACGAATATTTTTTTATATTTGCGTAAAAACAAAGATATTTTTTACAGATTGAGCAAAAAAGAGAATAAAAAGTAGTAATTTTGCACTACGAAAACAGATTTAAGATGAAACAATATATAGATTGCTTTTTGGCTCCTGCCAATGAGCAGACGACCAGGAACAACATAGAGGCACTCTTGGGGTGCGATGCGGTGAAGAATGTGTATGCGCTAAGTTGTTCACCTTTTGACAGTGATGCGCTGCGTGAAATGGCAGCAAAGGCTACCCGGCGTTATACGCTCTTGTTTACCGGACAGGGGTTGCTGCGTATGGGGTACTATGCTACCACTCGCCTATTGACGGTGTTGCAGGATGCGGCGCCGGCGCTTCTCTATACGGATAGTTACTCGGTGAAGGGGGGTGTGCGTACCAACCATCCGGTGATAGACTATCGGTTGGGTTCGCTGCGCGATGATTTCGACTTTGGTCCGGTGCTGCTTTTCCCTACGGCTTTGCTACAGGAGTATGCGGAGACGCAGGGGAAGGAACTTGCGTATAAGGCGGCGGCGCTGTATGACTTCCGCTTGTTCCTTTCGCGTCACGGACAGGTGTGGCACCTTAACGAGTATCTCTACACGGTGGAGGAGCCGGAGGTGAAGCAGGAGGGCGAGGCGCAGTTCAACTATGTGGATCCGCGCAACCGGGCTTCTCAGTTGGAGATGGAGGCGGCTTGCACGGAGCATCTCAAGGCGATTGGTGCGTATCTGCCGGCGAGCGAGGTGGAGGAGATTGAGTACGACCGGGTGGAGTTCCCGGTAGAGGCGTCGGTGATTATCCCGGTGCGCAACCGTGAACGTACCATTCGTGATGCAATAGAGAGTGTGCTGAAGCAGGAGACGGACTTTGCGTTCAACGTCCTTGTGGTGGATAACCATAGTACGGATGGGACGACGGGGGAGATTGCGGCACTGGCAGCACAGGATAGCAGGGTGATTCATCTCATTCCGCCGTACGACGATTTGAATATAGGTGGGTGCTGGAACTATGCTATCCACCACGAGAAGTGTGGTAAGTTTGTGGTGCAGTTGGATAGCGACGATCTTTACGCGCACGCGCATACCTTAAAAGATATGGTGGGTGCGTTCCGTGAGCAGCGGGCTGCCATGGTGGTGGGTACTTATCGTATCTGCAACTTCAACCTGGAGACGTTGCCTCCGGGTATCATAGATCACAAGGAGTGGACGGAGGAGAACGGACGTAACAATGCGTTGCGTATCAACGGTCTGGGTGCTCCGCGTGCTTTCTTCACGCCGTTGCTGCGTAAGTGGCACATTCCTAACACGAGTTATGGTGAGGACTATGCGCTGGGGTTGGCGTTCTCTCGTCGCTACCGCATAGGTAGGGTGATGACGGAACAGTACTTGTGCCGACGTTGGGAGGGCAACAGTGATGCGGCTTTGAGCTTGGAGCGCATCAACGCCAACAATCTGTATAAGGATCATATTAGAACCATTGAGGTGGAGGCTCGCATTGCCTTGAACCGCCGCCGCAACCATACGGCTACGTGCGACGAGGTGAACGAGTTCTTCGATAAACAATTGATACAGTGGGAGGAGACTCGCACACGATACAACCAACTGAAGCGTGTGCTTACACGTGAACTTCCGCTCAACGATACGGGACTGGCGGCGCAGTTTAATCCGGCGCGCATTGTGTCTACGGGGGCGGATATTCGCAAGGAGAGCATCGCCAAACGGAGTTGCTTCTTATGTGCGGCGCATCGTCCGCAGGAGCAGGCTAGCTTGGAGACGGAGGGTAGGTACACGCTCTTGGTGAACCCCTACCCCATTCTTCCGCAACACTTTACGGTGGTGACTCGTCACCATCTGCCGCAGCGTATCCTGCCGCAGATAGAGACGTTGGTACACATGGCGGCATCGCTTCCGCAGTGGATGTTCTTCTACAATGGTCCGGAGTGTGGGGCTTCGGCTCCCGACCATGCGCATTTGCAGGCGGGTACTCGGGGCATTACGCCGTTCGAGCGGTATCGCAAGGAGTATGAGGAGAGTATGAAGCGGGTGTTCCCGGCGCACCAATCGCTGCAGGAGGAACTGGGCGATGAGTACACGGGGGAGGCGCAGGATACGGGTATCTATCTCTTGAAGGAGTATGTGTGTCCGGCGTTCTTGATTCGTGCCGACAAGCAGGAGACTGCGGTGGCTCTCTTCCGCCGACTCTATGCGGCGTTGCCTTGTCCTAAGGGTTCGCCGGAGGCTCCGGTCAATGTGCTGTGTGCTCGTGAGGAGGATGGTTCGCTGCGTTGCTTGGTGTTCCCGCGCAGCAAGCATCGTCCGGATTGCTACTATGCGGAGGGGGATGGGCAGTTGCTCATTAGTCCGGGTGCTCTGGATATGGCGGGATTGCTCATTACGCCTAGAGAGGATGATTTCCAACGTGTTACACCGGAGCGTGGGGCGGAGATTCTGCGTGAGGTTTGTGTGTCGCCCGAGGAGATTGAGCGCATAGTGTGCTCGCTGCGGGGCGAACGTACGCCGGTGGACAAGGAGGATGTGCCCAACAAGGGGTGCTTGAATCTTACGGAGCCGGAGGTGAACGTGGGGATTATGAGTGGCGAACTGATTCGCTTTACGCTGAATGCGCCCTACACGGCGAAGGGTATCACGGCTACGGGTACGCAACAGGCGGCTATCTGCGAGGGGGGTATCTTGTGGCAGGGTAATATATATAAGGAGCTTACGTTCCGTCCGCAGGCGGAGGGGGCTACGTTCGATATACACGATGTGGTGATTGGTATCCACTTTCACTGGCAACAGACGCAGACACAGACGTTTACGGGAAAGCTGCGACTGGTGGTGGACGAGGGTAAGATACAGGTGATTAATTCTCTGCCTGCCGAGGAGTATCTTACGAGTGTTATAGGGAGTGAGATGAGTGCTACGGCGAGTGCGGAGTTCCTGAAGGCGAGTGCGGTGATAAGCCGTAGTTGGCTGTTGGCGCAGATGCAGCGACGTGCGGAGCATAAGCAGCATGAGCAGGCGTTCTTCAGTTTTGTGAAGAGCGAGAATGAGACGCTGCGCTGGTACGACCGGGAGGATCATACGCTTTTCGATGTGTGTGCCGATGATCATTGTCAGCGGTATCAGGGTATCACGGTGGCGGCGCACGACCAGGCGCGTGCTGCGGTGGAAGCTACTCGGGGTGAGATTCTTACGGAGGGTGACCACATCTGCGATGCTCGCTTTTCCAAGTGCTGTGGCGGTGTGACCGAGGAGTATGCTTCTTGTTGGGAGGAGGAGGAGCACGAGACGCTCCAACCTATCCGCGACGATGTGGATGCTGCGGTTCCCGACCTTACCGATGAGCAGGCGGCTGCGGAGTGGATTCGTTCGGTGCCGGAGTCTTTCTGTCGTACGGATAGTGCGGTGCTGAAGCGTATCTTGAAGAGTTACGACCGGGAGACTACGCAGTTCTATCGCTGGAGGGTGGTGCTGACGCAGGAGGAGATTCAGCGTTTGGTTTCCGAGAAGCTGAAGTGTGAGTATGGTGAGATTATGGACTTGCAACCTGTACAGCGGGGTAAGAGTGGACGTATCTTCCGACTTAAAATTGTGGGAACCAAGAAGACGCATATTATCGGCAAGGAGCTGGAGATTCGTAAGGCGCTTTCCGATACGCATCTGCTGAGCTCGGCTTTTATTATAGATAAGGAGGGCAGAACGGAGACGGGGGTACCCGAGCGTTTCATCTTGACCGGTGCCGGATGGGGGCACGGTGTGGGTATGTGCCAGATTGGTGCTGCGGTGATGGGCGAAAAGGGGTATCCTTATCGGGAGATTCTGCTGCATTACTACCGCAAGGCGGGCATTAAGAAAATATATTAAGGCAATGAAACTCAGCATACGAACATCCATTCTCTACATAGTGGAGGCACTTTCCTATGTGATTACCACTACCATTGCCGTATTCATGCTTAAACGGTTGGGGTATCCCAATTCGCTTATCCTTGTGATTACGAGTGGTGCCTTTGGGGCGTGGTGCTTCAAGCCGCTGGTGAAACGGGTGCTTACGTTCTTGGCGTCCTACTATTTCTCGTTTGTGGCGTCGGGACTTATCATAGTGTGGCAGTTGGCGGACATGGCGTACGCGCTGCTGGAGCGGACGTACACGTCTAAGAGTGTGTTTACGAGTTTGCTGGTGATTATCTTGGCGACGACGGTGTTCAGTAGTGCTAAGGATTTGTACATTCGTATGCATCTGGATAGGCGGAGTGTTGTGTATGCCAACTACTTGAATTCCATCCTTTACCATATCATCTTGGTGCTGGGCGAGGGGCTTATCATCCTCTCGGCGGGTTTCCTGGAGATTCTCTTTCCGCGCATCTCCTTGGTGTGGAGTTATGTGTTCTTTGCCATAGCTCTCATAGAGGGTATGTTGCTGCTTACGATTGTACTGCTGTTTACGGGAAAGATGCCGCGGTTGCGTAGCGATTCGGAGAATATTGAGGTGGGGTCTATGACGCATACGTCCAGGGGCGATATGTTCCGGTACATGGTTTCCATGTTCTTCTTTTTGTTGCCCAACATAAGTATTCTGCGGCTGCGTCCGCTCTTCTTTATAGACCGTCATATAAACGGTGGTGTAGAACTTACGTTGCTCGAGATTGGTTGGGTGCAGGGTACCATCGGCATCATAGCTTATACCTTGGGGCATGTGTGGGGTTACCATCTGCTGCACCGCAAAAACGGTCAGAAGGCTCGTGTATGGATTGCTTTCTTGTGGGTGGTTCCTTCGCTTATGTTTCTGCTCATGAATGTGTGGCAACCGGAGGCGTTGTCTGTCATAGGTGTCATCGTGTTCGTCAATCAGTTGTGCATAGGTCTGGGTATCAACCTCATTACGCAGTTGCACCCGCGCATTCATCCGCTGAAGCGTATGGAGGGGAACAATCCTTTTACCACTTCATCGGTGGTGCTGGTCACTCTCCCCATCGTACTGGGGGTGGGTTATCTGCAGGAGTGGATAGGGTATCGTTCTCTCTTCTGCATTCTTTCTCTTATCAGTATCATTTACCTACTTTACCAACGAATATTAAATGAATAACAAACATATTCCCCCCATGATGTGGATTCCCTCGCTCTACTTTGCCGAGGCTCTCCCCTACGTCACCGTGATGAGTATTGCTACCATCATGTATAAGCAGATGAACCTATCGAACACGGAGATAGCTCTTTACACCGGATGGCTCTATCTGCCGTGGGTGATAAAGCCTATCTGGAGTCCTATCGTGGATCTCATCTCTACCAAGCGCAGGTGGGTGCTGTGGATGCAGAGCATCATAGGTGTCTCGCTGGCGATGGTGGGTTTCTCGTTGCCTACTTCGCAGTTTCTGCAATGGAGCTTGGTGGCGTTTTGGATTACGGCCTTTTGCAGTGCTACGCACGATATTGCTGCGGATGGTTACTATATGCTGGAACTGGACACGCATGAACAGGCGGTGTATGTGGGGGTGCGCAGTACGTTCTATCGCATTGCTTCCATCTTGGGACAGGGTGGATTGGTGATGTTGGCGGGTTTCCTGGAGCAGACGCATTCGGCAACGAAGGCGTGGAGTACTACGTTCTTTGTGATGTCTACGTTCTTCTTTCTGGTGTGTTTCTACCACACGGCGTTCTTGCCGAAAGCGAGGAGGGATGTGGAGCGCACGGCGGGCGACGGGAGAACGGTGGGCAATCTGCTGAGGGATTTCGGCGATACGTTTGTGAGCTTTTTCCGTAAGAAACAGACGGTTGCGGCTCTTCTCTTCATGTTGCTGTACCGACTGCCGGAGGCGTTACTGGTGAAGATGAGCAACCTCTTCCTGATGGATGCGCCCGAGCAGGGGGGACTGGGACTTACGCCGCTGGATATAGGCTGGGTGCAGGGTACCGTGGGGGTGATTGGTCTCACGGTGGGTGGCATTGCCGGTGGTTTTGTGGTGGGTCATGGCGGATTGAAGCGGTGGCTCTGGCCTATGGTGGCGTGCATTACCATTCCGGACTTGGTGTATGTGTACTTGAGTTACTTTAATACGGCTTCGCTGTGGGTGGTTACTACGTGTGTCTGCATAGAGCAGCTGGGGTATGGATTCGGGTTCACGGCGTATATGTTGTACCTTGTTTATTATGCGCAGGGAGAACGCCAGACGGCGCACTATGCTCTCTGCACGGGATTGATGGCGCTGGGTATGATGCTTCCCGGTATGGTGTCGGGATGGTTGCAGGAGTCGGTGGGGTATCGCTCCTTCTTCCTTATCGTCATGGTGTGTTGTTTGGTTACGGTGGGGGTATCGGCTCTGCTGCGAATAGACCCGGAATTCGGCAAAAAACAAAAAAATTAGATAAAATAAGGATGTGTGTCAAAATAAATAGCTACCTTTGCGATATGAAACAGATTGGAATACTAACAGGTCTTGCACTGGTGTTCGTGCTGACGGGGTGCAAGAAGGAGGTGAAGGAGGATACGAAGCCTTCGGATACGGTGCTGGAGCAGATGCAGGAGGTGGATGGCATACGTCGCACTCCGGAGTCTACGCTTACGGGCAAGGTGGAGTATCGGGGTCTTCCCTATGAATATACTATTCAGCGTGTACCGGATACGGATTTGCCTACGGTGCAGGATGAGGATGGTCATAAGTACTATGATAACAAGATTTCGGTGCTGGTGAAGCGTGATGGGGGTGAGTTCTACAATCACACGTTTCACAAGGAGTCGTTCCATAGTTACTTGGACGATGATTTCTTGACGCGTGGCATTCTGGAGGGATTGGTGTTCGACAAGGTGGAGGCCGATGGTTTGCACTTTGCTGCGAGCGTGAGTTATCCCATGTCCGATATGTACATCCCGTTGGTGGTCATCCTGGATGCCGATGGGGGTATCACTATCAAGCAGGATACGAACATGGATGCCGACATTCCCAATCCGCAACCGGATGTGGACGATGATGCGGATGGTGTATAGGGTAAAAGCATTAATATTGTATAGAGTATGAAGTACATAGGAGCACACGTTTCTACGACGGGGGGTGTGGAGAATGCACCGGTCAATGCGCACGCCATCGGGGCGAATGCTTTTGCGTTGTTTACGCGCAATCAGCGTAGGTGGGTGAGTCCGCCGCTCACGCAGAAGAGTATTGCGTTGTTTAAGGAGCGTTGCGAGGAGTATGGTTTCTCTCCGGAGGCTATTCTGCCGCACGATTCTTACTTGATAAACTTGGGTCATCCGGTGGAGGAGGATCGCAAGAAGAGTCAACAGGCGTTCTTGGATGAGATGCTGCGTTGCAGTCAGCTGGGATTGACGATGCTGAACTTTCATCCGGGGAGTCACTTGCGTGAAATTACGCCGGAGGAGTGTTTGTGCAATATTGCGGAGAGTATAAACCGTGCGCTGGATGCTACGGCGGGGGTGACGGCGGTGATTGAGGATACTGCGGGACAGGGTAGCAATCTGGGTTATCGGTTCGAGCAGTTACGCTTTATTATAGATAAGGTGGAGGATAAGAGTCGTGTGGGTGTCTGTATAGATACGTGCCATACGTTTACGGCGGGATACGACTTGGTTCAACACTATGAGGAGGTGATGCAGGAGTTTGAACGGGTGATTGGTCTCTCCTACTTGCGTGCTTTCCACGTGAATGATAGCATGAAGCCGTTGGCGTCTCATGTGGATCGACACGATAGCATAGGTAAGGGGCTTATGGGTGAGGAGTTCTTCAAACAGCTCATGCGTGATCCTCGTACGGATAATATGCCGCTCATCTTGGAGACGCCCAACGAGAGTTTGTGGGCGGAGGAGATTGCGCGCTTGCGGTCCTATAGTGAATAGGGATATTGAGATTGACTTGAAAAAGAGCGATAAAAGAGTATGATTCAGATAGACGATGTTATTATCTCTCTCGATATTATGAGGGAGCATTTCTTGTGTGATTTAGGTGCCTGCAAGGGGGAGTGTTGCATTGAGGGTGATGCGGGTGCTCCGCTGGAGGAGGATGAGATTGCCGAGATTGAGGAGGCGTTGCCGTACATAGAGGGTGATTTGTCTCCCGAGGCGCATGCTGTAATAGAGAAACAGGGTGTGGCGTATATTGATGAGGAGGGCGATTTGGTTACTTCCATCGTGCGTGGCAAGGATTGTGTCTTTACGTGTTATGCGGAGGATGGTACGTGTTATTGTGCGCTGGAGAAGGCGTATCGTGCGGGGCTTACAAAGTTTTACAAGCCTGTTTCGTGTCACCTCTACCCTATTCGTGCGGCAAGGCTTAGTAATGGTTCCATAGGGTTGAATTATCATCGTTGGAATGTTTGCAAGGCTGCTGTGCTGCTGGGGAAGCGTGAGGATGTTAAGGTGTATCAGTTTCTTAAGGCGCCTCTCATCCGCAAATTCGGCGAGGCTTGGTACAAGGAGCTGGAAGATGCTGCGGTGGAACTTAAAGAGCAAGGATATATTTAAGGATTACCGTGACTTGAA
>CAYOKO010000061.1:0-11774 GCA_964404555.1 uncultured Bacteroidaceae bacterium
TCTATGTTCTTGTCAATGAAGTCTGTAATATCCTTTCCTTGAAGTCCTTGTTCAAATGCCTCCTTGTACAAACGCTCACTCTCGCGATCCAAGCGGTGACCCACCTGCTCCAGCATGATATACGTATCCGAATAGATACGCGGATGCTGACCTTTCGCCGTAATATCGCTGAAGATTTCATCGACATTCGTCATGTTGAAGTTACCGCAGATGCACAAATTCTTTGCTCTCCAGTTGTTGCGACGCATAAACGGATGAACATAAGAAAGACCACTCTTACCGGTAGTTGAATACCGCAAGTGGCCCATGTAAATCTCTCCGGCAAAGGGAATATTACGTTGTGCGAACTGCGCGTTACACAGTTCGTCCGTCGTGTAGTGTTTGAATGCATTCTGCACATTGGCAAATATCTCGGTGATAGCACCGGAACCCAATGCACGTTCACGGAACATATACTCCTCTCCCGGTTCTGCGTCCATTTTAACACAAGCAAGTCCAGCACCCTCTTGTCCGCGGTTATGTTGTTTCTCCATGAGGAGATACAACTTATTCAATCCGTACATCCAGGTGCCATACTTCTGCTGATAGTAGTCGAGTGGCTTTAGCAGTCGCACCATGGCTACACCGCATTCATGCTTTAGTTGTTCCATTCTTGTTGTCTCTGATGTTGTTATACCTTATTAATAATATTATCCACAATCTTTTCACTCTCTACTCCACCGTAACCGACTTAGCCAAGTTACGTGGCTGATCCACATCCTTTCCCTTGCATACTGCCACATGATACGCCATGAGTTGCAGCGGGATGGTTGCCAAGAGCGGCTCCAGGCAATCTATCGTCTCGGGCAGCTCTATGTAGTCGTCCGCAATCTTACTTATCGTATTATCGCCCTTTGTCACTACGGCTATTACCACACCCTTACGAGCTTTAATCTCCTGCACATTGCTCAGTACCTTCTCGTACATTTCGTTATGCGTAGCAATCACCACCACCGGCATCTCCTGGTCTATCAAGGCGATAGGACCATGTTTCATCTCGGCTGCGGGATAACCCTCGGCATGAATGTAGGAAATCTCCTTGAGCTTTAACGCTCCCTCCAGAGCCACCGGATAGCAGTATCCGCGTCCCAGATAGAGGAAGTTATGTGCATAGGTAAACACCCTACTTAGGGCAGCTATCTTCTTGTTCTGCTCCAGCACCTCCTTCATCTTCTGCGGAATGATGGTAAGTTCCTTCACAATAGAGAGATATGTTTCTTCGTCGAGCGAATTCTTTTCCTTAGCCAGTGCCAGTGCCAGCATAGTGAGCACCGTAACCTGTCCCGTAAAGGCCTTCGTAGATGCTACACCTATCTCCGGACCTACGTGTATATAGGAACCCGTATGCGTAGCGCGTGGGATACTGGAACCTATGGCATTGCAGATGCCATAGATAAAGGCTCCCTTGCTACGAGCCAGTTCCACAGCTGCCAGTGTATCGGCCGTTTCACCGCTCTGGGAGATAGCGATTACCACATCCTTGTCCGTAATTACGGGATTGCGATAGCGAAACTCCGATGCGTACTCCACCTCAACAGGTATGCGACACAAACTTTCAATGAGTTGTTTGCCTATCAATCCGGCGTGCCAACTGGTTCCGCACGCCACGATGATGATACGGTGGGCAGAAAGCAATTGCTTTTTATAATCAATAACGGCAGACAAAGTTACATTCGTACCCTCCACATTCACACGACCACGCATACAGTCTGCCAAACAGTTGGGTTGTTCGAATATCTCCTTCAGCATAAAGTGGGCATATCCACCCTTCTCCAACTGTCCCAAGTTGATATTCACCGTCTTGACATCCGTCTTCATCGTCTCGTTGTGCAAGTCTACAATCTTCAGAGGCTCCCCTCTGCGGATGACAGCTATCTCCTCATCCTTCAAGTAGACCACCTGGTCGGTGTACTCCACGATAGGCGATGCATCGGAACCCAAAAAGAACTCCTCCTCGCCTATTCCCACCACCAGCGGACTACTCTTGCGAGCCGCCACAATCTGGTTGGGGTCGTTCTTGTCGAGCACAGCTATAGCATACGCTCCAATTACCTCCTGCAGAGATATCTCTACGGCAGCCACCAAGCTACACTTTTCGGTAGTACGAACATACTCTATGAGCTGAACCAGCACCTCCGTATCGGTATCGGAACGGAACTCAATGCCCTTATCTTGAAGACGCTTCTTCAAGATAGCATAATTCTCAATAATACCGTTATGAATAAGAGCCAGATTCTTTGTCATTGAGTAATGTGGGTGCGCATTTTCGGCACTCGGCTCTCCATGAGTAGCCCAGCGTGTGTGCGCAATACCTATATTACCTGTTATATCCTTGTCTTCTACGTAATTCTCTAGATTCGATACTTTTCCTTTGGTTTTATAAACACTCAACGCTCCGGACGTATTGATTAAAGCCACACCCGCACTGTCATACCCTCTGTATTCCAGGCGTTTAAGACCCTTAATCAACACCGGATAAGCATCTCTTTTACCTATATATCCTACTATTCCACACATATAGTCTCACTAATTTTCTGCAAAGATATAATTATTTGAGAACATAGAAAAGACGTTTGATAAAAAAATAAGAAATATTACGAATAAAAAGCAGGTTTGTTGTTTTTTCACAATTTTTGATTAAGAAAGGACACGGAGTAGTAATTGATGTGTCGATTCACGCCATTATACATTCGCCCTAAGCTCCGGCACAGTAAACCCTTTGTTACGCCATTTGTCGGAATACCAACGGCGCACAAAGATGGCACCGCGGATGTTTTCGTCTAGCGCAAACATCCACCATATACCTACCAGTCCCATACCGGCAACGATGCCGAAATAGTAGGATGCCATAACAGCCACACTCCATTGCACCACTACTCCCACATAGAACGGGAAGTTGACATCGCCTGCCGTACGCAGGGCTGCACAGGCAAAGATATTTACCGGTCTACCTATCTCCAGCACCACATCCACCCAGAGAATGGTGATTGCCAGCGAGGCGATGGTACGATTCTCGGTCAACAGTGACATAATGTAAGGACCGCAACAAGCTATGCACACGGAGATTAACAGCGTGAAGAGCACCGATTTCTTCAGCACATACTTACCCAAGATAAAGGCACTTTCTTGCTTGCCGGCACCTATGAGATGACCTATGCAGATGGCTCCACCCTGCGCTATAGAGATGCAGAAGAGGTATCCGAACATGATGATGTTGACACAATAAGTACGTGTAGCCATAGCCTCCATACCCAGCATATTTATAAAATAGGTGATGACCAACTGTGAGGAGGAATAGGACATCTGTTCGCCTGCCGAAGGCAGTCCTATGCGCAACAGATTCTTAAGCTCGGTACGAGGAAAACGACGAAATATCTCCGTGGGAAATCTGTGTAGCGTAGTGCGGAAGACAATAAAGAACAGTATGCACATAGCGATGGTACGCGATACCACGGTAGAGATAGCGGCTCCGGTTACGCCTAGTGCAGGTGCTCCGAATTTACCAAAGATGAGCATATAGTTACCACTGATATTGAGTACATTGATGATGGCAATGACCAACATAGGGAAGTATGCCTTGTTGTTGGCACGCAGTGTAGCAGAGAGGGTCATGGCGAGTGCCATTACAAAGGCTCCCAGTCCCACTATGCGCATATAGGAGACGCCCTCCTCCAGCATATCGTCGCTCAGTCCCATGGCTATGAGAATGGGTTCGCCACAGAAGAAAAGGAAGAGACTTATGGTGAGACCGAAGAGGAGGTTTACAAGGAGTGACACACCTACCAACCGCTCCATACGAGTCTGCAACCCTGCTCCCAAATACTGACTGCACAGCACGGAGGTACCTAGGTTGATTACCTCGAAGATAAGGAAACAGAAGTTGATAATCTGATTCACAAAACCAACTGCGGCAACACTGGCATCGGAAAATTTGGACAGCATAAAGGTATCCACGGCACCGAGAGCCATCATCAAGAGCGTTTCTATAAAGATGGGGACAGCCAGTATGGCAAGCTCGCGTTTTAGGGTTGAATTCGTCCGGAAGATTTTGTTAAACAGTACTCTAGAGGTCTCTTTTATCTTCATTGTATGTATATCCTTATTTCAAAACGGCTGCAAAGTTAGAGAATCTTTTCCATATACGGAACATAGCATGAGCGTATTTAACGTAATTCAAGTTTCATTAAAACATCCCCCATCAGAAATTTTCACCGAATAATACGACATTTTGAGAAAATAATACGGAAAAACCGTAATCCCTCCGAAAAAAGTGGAAAAAGATTTGGCACAAGAATACGAATGCTTAACTTTGCCACCGATATATAAAGGAGTCCTTCCACCGGGAAATTCAACCGTGGGAGAAACGCCCTACACCTTATCGTACCATTAAATAGTAACAGTATGGACATCAACCTAATCATGGCCTCATTGCAGGCAAAGCATCCCGGAGAGTCCGAGTACCTACAAGCAGTACACGAAGTACTACTCTCCATTGAAGAGATTTACAACCAACACCCCGAGTTCGAGCGTGCATCGCTCATAGAGCGACTGGTGGAACCCGACCGCATCATCACCTTCAAGGTACCCTGGGTGGACGACCGCGGCAAGGTACAGGTAAACCTGGGTTACCGCGTACAATTCAACAATGCCATAGGTCCCTACAAGGGTGGCTTGCGCTTCCACGCCTCCGTCAACCTCTCCATTCTTAAATTTCTGGGCTTTGAACAGATCTTCAAGAACGCCCTCACTACCCTACCCATGGGTGGAGCCAAGGGAGGAGCCGACTTCTCGCCCAGAGGCAAGAGCGACGGCGAGATTATGCGCTTCTGCCAGTCCTTCATGCTGGAACTGTGGCGACACGTAGGTCCCGACACCGATGTACCGGCAGGCGACATAGGCGTAGGTGGTCGTGAGGTGGGATACCTCTTTGGTATGTACCGCAAGCTGAAACAAGAGTTTACCGGAACCTTCACCGGTAAGGGGTTGGAATTTGGAGGTTCGCTCGTCCGTCCCGAGGCTACCGGATTCGGAGGTCTCTACTTTGTAAACCAGATGCTCAAGACCAAGGGAATAGACATAAAAGGTAAGACGGTTGCCGTGTCCGGATTCGGCAATGTGGCATGGGGAGCCGTCACCAAGGCTACCCAACTAGGTGCTAAGGTTGTTACGCTTTCCGGTCCCGATGGCTACATCTACGACCCTGAGGGCATCTCCGGCGAAAAGATAGATTATATGCTGGAGCTACGTGCAACAGGCAACGACGTAGTAGCACCCTACGCCAAGGAGTTTCCGGAAGCCACCTTCGTTCCCGGACGCCGCCCGTGGGAGGTAAAGATAGACATTGCCCTACCCTGCGCCACGCAGAACGAGTTGAACGGTGAAGATGCCGCACGGCTTATAAACAACGGTGTAACGTGTGTTGGCGAAATATCCAATATGGGATGTACTCCGGAAGCCATCGACGCATTTATTGCCCACAAGATGCTCTACGCACCGGGCAAGGCGGTAAATGCCGGTGGCGTGGCTACATCGGGACTCGAGATGAGCCAGAATGCCATGCACTTGAGTTGGACGGCAAAGGAGGTGGACGATAAGCTGCACTACATTATGGAGAGTATCCACGAGCAGTGCGTACACTACGGCACCGAACCGGACGGATACATCAACTACGTAAAAGGTGCCAACATAGCGGGCTTCATGAAGGTTGCCCACGCTATGATGGCTCAAGGTATTATCTAACATTCATTCTACAAAAAAGGGACGCCCAAGTAGACGCCCCTTTTTCTTTACTTTTTATATTCTTTTAATCCCGAATCCAGGAAATCGATGTATTTCTGCACATCCTCATCGTATGAATAGGGAGCCGCAAGCGGAAGACCCGCATTGTCGAGAAGCACGTAGAACGGTTGCGCATTGGCACCGAACTTACTGCGCTGCAAGTAACTCCACTTATCGCCTATGGTACGCAAGATGGTCTCGCCACCAGTCTCACGTATGGTGATAGGTTCCGGAAGCGGAGTCTTATCGTCCACAAACAGCGTGATGAGTACATAATCATCCGTCAACTTAGCCGCCACCGTAGCATCGCTCCACACGGCACTCTCCATCTTACGACAGTTCACACAACCGTGTCCGGAGAAATCTATCATCACCGGTTTACCCTGCAGCTTGGCATACGCCATACCCGCATCGTAATCCAGATACAACGGCTTCACCTCCTCATTATATAGGTTGAAGTCCTGCGTATTCATGGGCGGTGCAAACGCACTAATTGCTTTACACGGAGCACCCCAGAGACCCGGTATCATATAGATAGCAAAAGCGAAACTTGCCATCGCCAGGAAGAACTTGGGTACAGGAGTAGCCGACGGAGCTGCCGCCTCGGGATCCTCCATCATCTCCTCCTCGCCGTGTGCAAAGCGGAACCATCCCATGAGATAAGCACCCAGCAGAGCAAACAACACAATCCAGATGCACAGGAACACCTCACGATCCATCAAGTGCCAACCGTAGGCCAGGTCGGCTACGGAGAAGAATTTAAGGGCAAATGCCAACTCCAGGAAGCCTAGACAAACCTTGAGGTCGTTCATCCATCCGCCACTTCTCGGAGCACGCTTCAGCATAGCAGGGAAGAGTGCGAAGAGCGTAAAGGGCAATGCCAATGCTATGGCGAAGCCCGCCATACCCACCGTAGGTGCAATGATGCTACCCGTAGTGGCTACCTCCACCAAGAGGAAACCTATGATAGGACCCGTGCAAGAGAAGCTTACAAGGGTAAGGGTGAATGCCATGAGGAAAATGCTTAGCAGCCCCGTGGTTGCCTCTGCCTTGCGATCTACCGCATTGCTCCAGGAAGAGGGCAGCGTAAGTTCGAACCACCCAAAGAAACCGGCGGCAAACACCACCAACATGAGGCAGAAGAAGAGGTTGAAGTAGGCATTAGTGGAGAGCATATTCAAGGCGTTGGCACCGAAAATGAGCGTTACCAGCAGACCCATAGTTACATAGATAACCACAATACTTGCACCGTAGAGCCATGCCTCGCGCACGCCCTTGCTGCGGCTGTCCTTATTACGTTTGAGGAAGAAGCTCACGGTCATAGGGATAATGGGCCATACACAGGGAGTGAAGAGAGCCACCAAACCGCCCAAGAAACCCAAGAGGAAGATAGCCCACAAGCCCTTGTCGGTTGTTTGGGAAGCCCCACCGCTAAGCGCCGTCAACTGTTCGGTAACAGGACGCCACCAATCGCCGGCATCCACCAGTTCACTGCTCACCTCGGTACTGTCTACCAAGGCATTATCCTGCGTTACGGAATCCTCCGCCGCAGTCGTCTCCTCTACCGCATCCGCTGACTCAGGAGCCTCTGTTGCAGCAGCACCCGCAGCCTCGCCATGGAAATTGAAGTTGACAGCCGTAGGCGGCATACACGCCTGTTCGCTACAAGCACCATACTCTAGATAACCCTTAATGGAATACTCCTTCTGCGTAATAGTAAAGGACTGTACAAAGGTCACCTCGTGCTCAAAGTAGCGCAACTTCATGCCAAACATATCATCGTACGCCTCTATCTCCTTGCCACGCGTCTGCAACTTACCCTTGGGAGAAAGACCGGAGATTTTATCCACATGGAACGAAGCAGACGTAGGTCCATCCTCCGGCAAACCGGTGGAATAGATGTGCCATCCACTCTCAATTTTACCGGCAAATGAAATCTCAGCTTCCTTGTCGGACACCACACGGAACGAAGTCTTGAACTCCGCCGGGTTCTCCAGCTGAGCCATCGCTCCGTGGGTGACAAACAGCAGCAGTAGCAACAACCACTGTTTCAGTTGATTTTTCTTTCTCATACCAATAAATTTATTTCGACAATTATTAAAACAGATTCAACTTATTCTTCTGCGCCTCCTCCAGCGAAACCGTCTTACTCTCTTGGTTTTCATGTCCTTTCACCAGTTCGTTGTAGTGTTGCTTCAACGCATCCACATACCTGCCACACTCCTGCTTACTCAGCAACTGAGCCGCCGCCGTAACATTCTGCGAAGCATCCTTAAGCCACACCACCGGACCGCCATATACCGGAGCTATCTTCAGTGCCGTGTGCAGTTCGCTCGTAGTAGCACCACCAATCATCACGGGGATATCTACCCCCGCCTCCCGAAGTTCACGACACACCGTGACCATCTCGTCCAGACTCGGCGTGATAAGACCGCTCAGACCAATGATATCCACCTTCTCCTCAACGGCACGATGCACAATCTCCTCGGGCGGAACCATGACACCCAGGTCCACAATCTCATAATTGTTGCACGCCATAATCACGGAAACGATGTTCTTACCTATATCGTGTACATCGCCCTTGACCGTAGCCAGCAACACCTTTCCGGCATACGTAGAACCCGAAGCACTGCCACGCTCCTGCTCTATCACCGGCTGCAAGATGCTCACCGCACGCTTCATGGTACGGGCCGTCTTCACCACCTGCGGCAGGAACATTTTACCGTCGCCAAAGAGTGTACCCACCACATTCATGCCATCCATCAGCGGACCCTCTATAATGTCCACCGCATGGGGATACAACTTGAGAGCCTCCTCCAAGTCGGTCTCCAGATAATCCGTGATACCCTTCACCAGCGCATGCTTCAGACGCTCCTGCACACTCTCCGTGCGCCAAGCATCCTTATCGGTAGTCGCTGCCGACTTGGCATCGCCCGCACTCTCCGCCTGCGCCTTGAGCGCCGTAGCCAACTCAATGAGACGCTCTCCGGCACCCGCATCCTTATTCAGGATGACCGCCTCCACCGCCTCGAGTACATCTTTAGGTATATCCGTATAAAGTACATTCGTAGAAGGATTTACAATACCCATATCCATACCCTGCTGAATGGCATGATAAAGGAACACAGCGTGCATAGCCTCACGTATATAGTTGTTACCACGGAAGCTGAAGGAAAGGTTGCTCACACCACCGCTCACATGTGCTCCCGGCAGATTCTTACGAATCCATCCCGTAGCACGGATAAAGTCGAGCGCATAGCTATTATGCTCCTCCATACCGGTAGCCACCGCCAGCACATTCGGGTCAAAGATGATGTCCTGCGGCGGGAATTGCACCTTGTCCACCAACAAGCGATAAGCCCGTTCACACACCGCTATCTTACGTTCGTAAGTATCCGCCTGCCCCACCTCGTCGAACGCCATGACCACCACAGCGGCACCCATACGTTTCACCTCGCGAGCATGAGAAAGGAACTTCTCCTCCCCCTCCTTCAAGGAGATCGAGTTAACGATGCATTTACCCTGCACACACTTGAGACCCGCCATGATAACCTCCCACTTGGAAGAGTCTATCATGAAAGGCACACTGCAAATCTCCGGTTCCGAAGCCAGCAGATTCAAGAAATGCGCCATCTCCACCGGAGTATCCAGCAAGCCATCGTCCATATTAATATCCAAGACCAGAGCACCATCTTCCACCTGCTTGCGGGCGATGCTCAAAGCCTCATCGTACTGTTTCTCTTTGATGAGGCGCAGGAACTTGCGACTACCCGCCACATTGCAACGTTCACCCACGTTGATGAAGTTGCTCTCCGGAGTCACCTCCAGCAGCTCCAGACCACTCAGACACATATTCTGCGTAACCTTTGCCGGTACGTGCGGCTTGCGATACGTTACACTTCCATCCGCCCCACACTCCGTAATAAGTTCCTGATAGCGAGATATGTAAGCATCCGTAGTACCACAACATCCGCCCACAATATTTACCAGTCCCTCCTCCACAAACTCCTGTATCTGCTCCGCCATCATCTCCGGCGTCTGGTCGTAAAGCCCCAGGCTGTTGGGCAGTCCGGCATTCGGATGCGCCGATATATAAAAAGGAGCACGCTCTGCCAGGCGACGCAAGAAGGGCTTCATATCGCGCGCCCCGAAGGAGCAATTCAAGCCGATGGAGAACAATGGAGCATGCTGCAAGCTCGCCAGAAACGCCTCCAGCGTCTGACCGCTCAGCACACGTCCACCCTTATCGGCTATAGTGATGCTCAGCATCAAGGGCACCTCCCGTTGCGTCTGCTCCATGGACACCTCCGCCGCACGCACAGCAGCCTTGGCATTCAGCGTATCGAACACCGTCTCTATCAGTAGACCATCGACTCCCGCCTCCAGCATTGCCGTCATCTGCTCCACGTAGGCATCCACCAAGTCGTCGTATGTAAGGGCACGATATGCCGGATTGTTTACATCCGGACTCATGCTACAGGTGCGGTTGGTAGGTCCCACGGAACCCAGCACAAAACGCGGTTTCTCCGGGGTACGAGCCGTATATTCATCCGCCAACTCACGTGCCAACCGGCACGCCGCTGTATTAATCTCCCGGCAGAACTCCTCCACGTGATAATCCGCCATACTGATGCGCTGTCCCGAGAAGGAGTTCGTCTCTATGATGTCCGCCCCCGCCTCCAGGTACTTACGATGGATGTCGCGAATAACGTCCGGACGTGTAAGACAAAGGATATCGTTATTCCCCTTCATCTGTCCCGGAATATCCTTAAAACGCTCGCCACGAAAATCATCCTCCGTCAGTCCATACTGCTGAATCATGGTTCCCATGGCGCCATCCAAGATAAGAATACGCTCTTTAACCAAATCTTTCAATCCTTTCATATTCCGACAAATACATTATATGCGTTTCTTAAACATTCTATCCATCTCACGCTTGTCGGCCTTCTCCTTCAGGCTCTCACGCTTATCGTATTCCTTCTTACCACGCGCCAAAGCAATCTCCAGTTTGGCACGTCCGTTATCGTCTATATAAAGACGCACCGGCACCAGCGTAACACCCGGACTCTTCGTCTCCGACTCCAGCTTACGAATCTCCTTACGGTTCAACAACAACTTACGGTCGCGACGCGCCACATGGTTATTGTAGGAACCATAGAAATACTCAGCGATGTGCATATTCTTCACCCACACCTCGCCGTTATTGATGTAGCAAAACGTATCCACCAAGCTCGCCTTACCCAAGCGGATAGACTTAATCTCCGTACCCGTGAGCACAATGCCACACTTGTACTTATCCAGGAAGGCATAGTCGAAACTAGCCCGCTTGTTCTTTATATTAATAATTTTAGGTTTCAAATCCTTATTCATCTCACCATTTATTATAATACCTATTTAAATATAGAAAGGAATCTACACGATGGTAGCAAAGTTCTCTATGTGTTCGTCCACATAGTGTGCCACAGCCGCAGTCACCTCCTCCTCCATCTCCACGAAAGCATCGTCCAGTTCGTCAAACTCCGGATAGTGCTCGAACATCGCCATAAACTCCTCGTCCGTACAATCCTTCTCAATCTCCCCCTTGTACTGCACATACAGTTCGCGTGCCGAATACAAGAACTTGGAGAACTCACGCAGCCCCCACAGACGCATAGCCTTGGCAAACGGGTTTTCGAAGATGAAAGGACCGTATCCATTATGAATAAGCTGTACGAATCCCCCATCCATCACCTCGTTCCTGAGCATGACATACGCCACCAGCGTCACCTGGTCCGCATGCAAGTGTTGCAGCACATCTGCCGTGAGGTTACCCCCACACGCCTCCATGATAGCCCCGTAGAACACCTCCACGAAAGCATCCATATCTTCGCCCGCTGCACGCACCACTTCCGCCTCCGGAATGGTTATTTTTATGTATTCTTCCATATCATTTTGCTATTTTGGCGCAAAGATACTGA
>CAYOKO010000062.1:0-11650 GCA_964404555.1 uncultured Bacteroidaceae bacterium
TTTGGCCTATGTGAGGAGATGCGATTAACGATGCCCGAAGATATGAAATATTTCTGTTCCTCGGAGATGATAGCTCTGTACATTCAGAAATACGTTCAGTATCGTAAACGCAAGGTTTTTTATAGTGCTACCGGGAAACTGGAAGACCTATTGCCTTCTATGGTGAAGCATAAGAGTGAGAGATATTTTGTTCCTCTGTCCGATGTGCATAACGATGAAGTGAAGAACCTCCTCGATTCCAAGAAGTTGCAACACACGGAGGCTGTGATGTATCGTACGGTTAGCAATGATTTTGCCAAGGATGAACCGTTTGACTATGATATGTTGGTATTCTTTAGCCCTTCGGGTATTCAGTCTTTGCTGAAGAACTTCCCGGAGTTCGAGCAGAAGGATATAGCCATTGCTACGTTTGGTCCTACCACCTCGCAGACAGCGAAGGAAGCAGGACTCACTATCCAAGTGGAGGCTCCGTCTCCCAAGTACCCATCCATAACGAGTGCTATTCAGGCATTCCTGGAGGAGAAAAATAAGTAATAATAAGAAGTACAATCGGTTTGGGCTAAAAATGGAAAAGACTTATAATGTGGGACTAAAGAAGTGTGAGCGTATCTATAAAGAAAAGCTCATACAGCAACTCTTTAACGGTACCAACAAGTCCTTCACCGCCTATCCCATCCGAGTTGTTTTCATGTTGACCGATCGAAGTTTGGTGGATGCTCCCGTCTCTATGATGGTGAGCGTCTCTAAACGACGGTTCAAACACGCCGTAGACCGTAACCGCATCAAGCGATTGGTGCGCGAAGGGTATCGCCTAAATAAAGCCGTAGTGTGGCGTGCGCTGGACGAATACAACCGTTTGCAGAAGCAAGACAATGCGTCCACAGGCGAAGAAAAAGGGCTGCTTATTGCATTCTTGTGGTTGAGCGATAAGCACTTTCCCTATAGTGAAGTGGAGGGACGAGTAAAGAACCTCTTGAACCGCATCTCCGATAAATTGTATCTGGAAAATCAAAAAAAGATATGAGCCTACGCTCCATAGGAACCAAACTGCGTGCCGGGGCGGTGTTCCTTCTACTGCTGCCCATACGCTTTTATCGCACGTGTATATCCCCCTATACACCCCCCTCTTGTCGCTTCACCCCCACCTGTTCACAATACGCCATGGAAGCACTACAGAAACACGGACCCATAAAGGGACTGTATCTCGCCATCCGCAGAATCCTACGCTGTCATCCGTGGGGCGGGAGTGGATACGACCCCGTACCATAAGAAACTCTTTGTTAAACCGTTAAACAACACCTCCCCATGAGAAAGTACGTAGATGTTCATACACACCACGATATACCCTATACCGATTCCGATGGTAGCACGGTGATGCAGGTTCGTAGCCTTTCCGTTACCAAAACGTCGGACGTCGAGGTGATAACGGAGATAATGAACGACAAGGAACCTTCCGGATTCCTCTTCAGTGTAGGTTGGCACCCCTGGGATTCTGCTCCCACCCCCGAGGAACTGGAAGACAAACTAGTATCCCTCTTGCCTCATAAACGCATAATCGCCATAGGCGAAGCCGGACTCGATGCACTACACGGTGCCCCCATGGAGATACAAGAAACACTGTTCCGAAAACAAATAGAACTAGCAGAACGATACCATCTCCCCCTGATAGTACACTCCGTCAAGACATTCGACCGCATATATGCACTCCGCAGGACGATGCACCCCTCCACCCCCTGGATATTCCACGGCTACCGCAGTAAACCCGAGCAGATGATGCAATGGCTACGATTACCCGGCACCTATGTCAGCCTTGGCGAACACTTCAACGAAAACACTGCAAGGCAGTGTCCCGCCGAACGCTTCCTAGCGGAAACGGACGAATCCCCCACCACCATCGCCACCGTGTATCAAGAAATCGCCAACGTACGAGGTGTAACCATCCGTCAGCTCGAGAATCAACTTTTGGAAAATTGGGACACAATCACCCATCCATAATCGAAGAAAAGTCGATATTTCGACCGATTTACGAAAAAAAAGCGAAATACACGCCTCAAAGTCACAAGAAAAGCATAACTTTGCACGATTTAAAAATAATAAGAATATAAAGTAGATTAAAGTACGTATGGACAAATTAAGTTACGCATTGGGTTTGGGAATTGGTCAGCAGTTGAAGATGATGCAGATAGACGGTCTCTCTGTAGACGATTTCGCAGCAGCCATCAAGGACGTGTTGAACGATGCCCCGTTGGCTATCACCCATGCCGAGGGTAAAATCTTGGTAAACGATTATTTCGAGTCCAAGGCAGCCGAGAAAGGCAAAGCCGTAAAGGAAGAGGGCGAAGCATTCTTGAAGGAGAACGCCGCAAAGGAAGGCATTGTAACCCTGCCAAGCGGATTGCAATATCAGGTAGTAAAAGAGGGTAACGGAAAAGCCCCCAAGGCTACCGACCAAGTACGTTGCCACTATCGCGGCACCCTGATCAACGGAACCGAGTTCGACAGCAGCTACAGTCGCAACGAACCCGCCGTATTCCCGTTGAACCGTGTCATAGCCGGATGGACAGAAGGCTTGCAGCTCATGAAAGAAGGAGCAACCTATCGCTTCTTCATCCCCTACAACCTCGCCTACGGTGAGAACGGCGCCGGTGAGCTCATCGCCCCGTTCAGCGCATTGGTATTCGATGTAGAACTCCTCGAAGTTCTTTAATAGATACACAGAAGTATAAATATATAACTTAAAATTTAAAAGATGAAGAAATTAGTTTTGCCGTTGATGGCAGCAGCAGCTGTTATGGCGGCATCTTGCTCCGGAAATGCTCCTAAAGCAAGCCTGGGAAACGATGTTGACTCTTTGAGCTACTGTATTGGTTTGTCTCAGTCACAGGGCCTTAAGCAGTACCTTGCATATCAGGGAATCGATACCACAGACGTATGCATCGAAGAATTTATTAAAGGTCTCAAGGATGGCGCTTCCAGCGATGATGACAAGAAGCAAGCAGCCTACATTATGGGTCTCCAGATTGGTCAGAACGTAAGCAAGCAGATGCTTCCGGGTCTGAACAATCAGGTATTCGGTGAAGACTCCACCCTGACCATGAGCCTGAACAACATCCTGGCAGGTTTAGCAGCCGGTGTTAAGGGCGATACCACCATCATGAGCACCTCACGTGCACAAGAACTAGCACAGATCAAGATGGACGAGATTAAGAACGCCAACATGGAGAAGCAGTTCGGTCCCAACCGTAAGGCAGGTGAAGAGTTCATGGCCAAGATAGCTAAGTCCGACAGCGTGAAGTCACTTGGCAACGGCATCTACTACAAGGTCATCACCGAGGGTAAGGGTGAAATCCCCGCAGCCGACGCTCGCATTAAGGTAAACTACGAGGGTAAGACCATCGACGGTAATATCTTTGACAGCTCATACCAGCGCAACGAGCCCACCACTCTCTACGCAAACCAGGTAATTCCGGGTTGGAGAGAAGCCCTCTCACACATGCCGGTAGGAAGTAAGTGGATCCTCTACATCCCACAGGAGCAGGCCTATGGCAACCGTCAGACCGGTCCTATCAAGCCATTCTCCGCTTTGATTTTCACTGTTGAATTGTTGGGTATTGAAACCGAAACCGCAAAGTAAGGAAATGAAACAGGTAAGATACATATTGCTTGCCGCTCTCGCAGTGCTCTTCGTAGGCGCCCAGGCGGCAAAGAAGACAAAGAGCAAGAAGACAGCCAAGACTACCACCGTAGCCCCCTGTCCTCTAGACTCTTTCTGCTATGCAGTAGGTAAAGCAAACTCCAACGGACTCAAGAACTATCTCGTACAGCGCAAGAACATGGACACGGCATACATAGCCGACTTCATGCGCGGATTCGAGAAGCAAGAGATGACACCCGAGGATAAGAAGTATCAAGCATACCTCACGGGTATTGAAATCCGTCAGCAGGTAAATAACCAAATCGTACCGGCTGTTGAAAAACAATTGACCGATGCCGATTCTACCTTGGTACTCGACACCAATCTCTTTATCAAGGGATTCTCCGAGGGCGTAGTAGGAGGAGAGGGCATCTCCATGGAACAAGCCGAGGAGATGGCTCAGAAGCAGATGGCGTACTATAAGGACTTGGCAACCGAGCGCAAGTACGGCTCCAACCGTACCGAAGGCGAGGAATTCTTGAAGAAGAACAAGAAGAATAAGGACGTTAAAGTCACCAAGAGTGGACTCCAGTACAAGGTGTTGACTCAAGGCGATGGAGAAATCCCCGCCGATACATCGTACGTACAGGTCAATTACGAAGGAAAATTGCTCGATGGCACCGTGTTCGACAGCTCTTACAAGCGTAAGAAGCCCAGCACCTTCCGTGCCAATCAAGTAATTAAGGGCTGGACCGAGGCACTCACCATGATGCCCGTAGGCAGTAAGTGGGAAGTTTACATCCCGCAAGAACTAGCCTATGGAAATCGCGAAGCCGGAAAGATTCCGCCCTACTCCATGCTTACCTTCACCATTGAGTTGGTTAAGATAGGAAAGGATGAGCCGGCAGCTGCTAAAAAGTAGCAAAAAGGCACCCAAATATGTAAAAAAGGAACCAAAAAGTACATTGGTTCCTTTTTTTTATCTGTATTTACCGACAGATTGCATATTTTTTCGTACTTTTGCTTACTATTTGACGACAATAAAAGTAAAAGAAAACTATATATGGAGAAAATAGACAGTCTAGATAAAAAGATATTGGATATAATATCATGCAATGCACGCATCCCGTTCAAGGATGTGGCAGAGGTGTGTGGCGTCTCACGTGCAGCCATTCATCAGCGCGTTCAACGGTTGGTAGACCTAGGCGTCATCGTAGGCTCCGGTTACCACGTAAACCCCAAGAGCCTAGGCTACAACACCTGCACCTACGTAGGAATACGTCTGGAACGAGGCAATATGTATAAAGACGTAGTAGCAGAACTCAATAAAATACCCGAGGTAGTAGAATGCCACTTCACCACCGGCGCCTACACCATGCTAACCAAGCTTTACGCTCGCGACAACGAGCAACTCATGGAACTCCTCAACGATAAGATACAAGGCATCCCCGGAGTAATCTCCACGGAGACCCTCATCTCCCTGGAACAAAGCATCAATAAGGAAGTTCCCATAATAGATATAGAATAAATATGGAGGAAACACAGCAGAAGGCATGGATGCACACCTATCGGGAGTCCAATGCACACTTCCCCGCAGGTAAGCACCGTCCCGTGATAGGCATAACAGGCAACTTTGGAGCCAAAGGATGCGAACTAGCCGAGGGATACTTCGCTTCCATTGTCGAAGCCGGAGGCGTACCACTCATTATACCACCCTATTTGCAGAGCGATGCCCTGTTGGAAACCCTCTCACGCATCGACGGTTTGCTCCTGAGCGGTGGGGGAGACCTCAACCCCTTGCTCATGGACGAAGAACCCATTCGCGAACTCCACTCCGTAAACCCCAAGCGCGATGAAGCAGAACTAACCCTCATCCGCTGGGCATACGACCGTCAGATACCCATGCTAGGCATCTGTCGTGGAATCCAAATGATAACCTACGCCCTGGAAGGCACCCTCTATCAAGATATCTGCGCACAAGCCCCACAAGGCAATGTCCCCTTCTTGAAGCACGACCAGGATATGGACGTCCGCTACCCCTCGCATAGAGTATCGATAGTAGAAGACAGCATTCTGCACGAAATCTTCCACACCGAAACCCTCGCCGTCAACTCCGTACACCACCAAGCCGTGTGCCACCCCGGTGAACGCCTACGTGCCGTAGCACACAGCGCCGATGGCATTATCGAAGCCGTAGAATCCTCCGAATTTAAAGCCATTCTAGGAGTCCAGTGGCATCCGGAAACCTTCCTCCTGCGTGGCGATAAGACCATGCTACCCATCTTCCGGTGGTTGGTCGATGAGGCTACCCTCTACCGCAAAGCAAGCGATATACACGAAAAATCTATCACGATAGATTCCCACTGCGACACCCCCATGTTCTTCGACCAAGGAGTGCAGTTCCACACACGCGACCCCAAACTCCTGGTAGACCTGCACAAGATGGACGAAGGCAAGTGGACAGCCACCACCATGGTAGCCTACATACCGCAAGGCGCACGCGACGATGCCGGCTTGCAGGCAGCCACAGACTACGCCAACAAACAATACGACCGCCTGGAACAGATGATAAAAGCCAACGAAGAACATCTGGTAAAGGCAGTAAACCTGTCGGACATAGAAAGCGCCAAGGCAAGCGGCAAGAAAGTCATCCTGTTCGGACTGGAGAACGGATACGCCTTTGGCAAGGACGTAAGCAACGTACAGAAGTTTGCCAATCGAGGCATCATCTATGCAACCCTCTGTCACAACGGCGATAACGACATCTGCGACTCCGCCCGCGGCAACCACGAACACAACGGCGTGAGTCCCTTTGGCGAGGAGATAATCCACGCCATGAACCACGTAGGTATGGCCGTAGACCTATCCCATGCCTCCGAGAAGAGCTTTTACGATGCCATAGAGATAAGCAAGCACCCCATATTCTGTTCCCATTCCTCCTGTAGGTCACTATGCGACCACCCTCGCAACCTCACCGACGACCAGATGCGCACCCTCGCAAAGCACGACGGTCTCATGCAGATAACCCTCTATAGCGGCTTCCTGCGCAAGGTAGGCCAAGCCGACATCTGCGACGCCATGGAGCACCTCCGTCATGCCCTCGACATAATGGGACCCGACAAAGTGGGACTCGGAACCGACTTCGATGGAGACGGCGGCATACGTGGCCTGGCAAGCGCATCGGAACTCCTGCAATTCACCCGCCGTATGCTCAAGAGCAGATATTCCGAGGAGATGATTAAGAATATCCTCGGACAGAACTATCTCCGCTTCCTACAGCGCGAGAACTCCTATAAAGCCAACGTCTTATAACGTAAAAAAGTGAAGTAAATGAACGCAATAAAGAATAAACGTACTTTGGGTATAGTCGTTCTTATTTTGGCAGTAATAGTAGCCGTAGCCTATCTGTGGACAAGCAACGGCAAACGCCCAGCCGACACCACGACAGTACCCACCGACACATTGGCACTGAACCCCACACCCGAGTTTCATGCCGACAGCGCCTACCTCTTTACCCAAGAGCAATGCGCCTTTGGTCCTCGCATCATGAATTCCGAGGCACACGAACGCTGCGCCGACTACATTGTAGCACGCTTCAAGCAGTACGGCGCCACGGTAGTGGAACAAAAAATGGACGTCACCGGTTACGACGGAACCGTACTCAAGTGCCGCAACATCATAGCCTCCGTTAATCCGGAATGCAGCGAACGAGTACTCATCTGCGGTCACTGGGACAGCCGTCCCTGGGCCGACAACGACCCCAAAGAGGAAAACTGGCACACCCCCGTCCTGGCAGCCAACGATGCCGCCAGCGACGTAGCCGTCATGCTAGAGATGGCACGTGTTATGCAACAGCAGAAACCGGCAATAGGCGTAGATTTTATCTGCTTCGACGCCGAAGATTACGGTCTGCCATCCTGGGAAGAAGATAGAGAAGATGCCGAGGACACCTGGTGCCTAGGCAGTCAGTATTGGAGCCGTCTGCCCCACGTCGATGCCTATCGCCCCCGCTACGGCATCCTGCTCGATATGGTAGGCGGAGCCGGAGCCACCTTCTACAAGGAACAATTCTCCGACTACTACGCCGGCGATGTGCTGGACAACGTGTGGAACACCGCCGCAGCACTAGGCTACGACCAGTACTTCATAAATCGAGACGGAGCAGCAGTGACCGACGATCACATCCCCGTGAACAAGATAGCAGGCATCCCCTGCATCGATATAATCTCCTACTATCCCAACTGCGAAACCAGCTCCTTCGGTCCCACGTGGCACACCACGCACGACACCATGGAGTACATAGACAGCAACGTCCTCAAAGCCGTGGGACAGACCGTATTACAGGTTATATACAACGAAGCACCATAAGGAATTTTCAGGTAATAAGATTGATAAAGATAGAAAAAGATGAAGACAATTAATGAGATACAAGATGAAATCATCGCCGAGTTCGAAGATTTCACCGATTGGATGGACAAGTACCAGCTGCTCATAGACCTGGGCACCGACCAACCGCCTCTCGACGAGAAGTACAAGGTAGAGTCCAACCTCATAGAGGGCTGCCAGAGTCGTGTATGGATTCATTCCGAGATGCGCGACGGCAAACTGTATTTCCAGGGAGAGAGTGATGCACTCATCGTAAAGGGTCTAGTGGCTCTGTTGCTGCGTGTACTTTCCGGTCAGACACCAGCCGACATCTGTTTCGCCGAACTCTATTTCATAGACAAAATAGGTCTGAGCGAACACCTCTCACCCACCCGTAGCAACGGACTCCTCGCTATGGTAAAACAAATGCGTCTCACCGCCCTCGTACTCAAGAGCCAGCAAAACGCATAATATACAGTAGAAAAGTTCCGGAACACCACCGGAACTTTTTTTATTCACCACGCAGCAACACGCGAACATCCTCGATAATCTTGAAAAGGTCCTCCACCTTTTCCGCCCGCAGCATCTCGATACGCGTTCTGCGAAAATCCGGAATCCCCTTGAAGATAGGCGAAGCCGCCAGGTGACGGCGCACATGCAATATACCCCGATACTCATCTATACGTTGCACACTCTCCAGAATCTCCGCCTTCAGCACATCCAGTTTCCAGTCCGTACTCAGCACCGGATAGTCGCTCACTATGCCCGTACACGTATGCTCCGTACCATCCAGATAATCCCGCATCTCCTTAAAGATCCACGGACATCCGAACGTAGCACGCCCCACCATTACCGCATCCACGCCATAGCGCTCGAAACACTCCTTCGCCCGCTCCGGCGTCGTCACGTCACCATTACCGATAATCGGAATACGCATCCTCGGGTTCGCCTTCACCTCGCCAATCAGCGACCAGTCCGCCTCCCCCGTGTACATCTGAGCCCGCGTTCTACCGTGAATGGTCAGCGCCGCGATACCCGTATCCTGCATACGCTCCGCCAGTGAAACGATAATCTTCTGCTCCTCGTTCCACCCCAAGCGCGTCTTCGCCGTCACCGGTATGTTCACCGCCTTCACCACCGCCTCGGTGATGCGCACCATCTCGTCCGGCGTCTGCAACATACCCGCACCGGCACCCTTGCCCGCCACCTTCTTCACCGGGCAGCCAAAGTTCAAGTCCAGGATATCCGGATGCGCCTGGTCCACCACTATGCGCGCAGCCTCCACCATTGCATCCAAGTTCTTGCCATAAATCTGGATAGCCACCGGACGCTCCTCCTCGCACACCGTCAGTTTCTGCAGACTCTTGTTCACCATACGCACCAGCGCATCGCTCGCCACAAACTCCGAGTACACCATAGCCGCTCCCATGCGTCGGCACAGCAGTCGGAAACCTATGTCCGTTACATCCTCCATAGGAGCCAGCAATAGCGGTCTTTCTCCCAACTCTATATTTCCAATCTTCATTCTTCAACTTTTCGTTACGGCTGCAAAGGTACAACTTTTTTACCGAAAAACAAGAGCTAAGGCACAGACAGTGAGCCGGGGTTATGGTAGATTAACTTTTTGATAGCAAAGTTTTTGGGTAAATGGGTTTGAGGGATGATTTTTTTGTTGTAACTTTGCACCCGATTTTTTATAGGTATTATGCAGGAAATTAGAAATATCGCAATTATTGCGCACGTTGACCACGGTAAGACAACGTTGGTAGACAAGATGCTGCTGGCGGGAAACTTGTTCCGTGAGAACCAACAGACGGGTGATTTAATGCTGGATAACAACGACTTGGAGAGGGAGCGTGGTATAACCATTCTGTCCAAGAATGTATCCATCCAGTACAAGGGAGTAAAGATTAATATCATTGATACTCCGGGACACTCCGACTTCGGTGGTGAGGTAGAGCGTGTGCTCAACATGGCAGACGGATGTTTGTTGCTGGTCGATGCCTTCGAGGGTCCCATGCCGCAGACTCGTTTTGTGCTACAGAAGGCATTGCAGATAGGATTGAAGCCTATCGTGGTGGTAAACAAGGTGGATAAGCCCAATTGCCGCCCGGAGGAGGTTTATGAGATGGTGTTCGACTTGATGTTCAGCTTGAACGCTACCGAGGAACAATTGGACTTCCCGGTTGTGTACGGTTCTGCCAAGAATGGTTGGATGAGTGCCGACTGGAAGAATCAAACCGAAGATATTACGTATCTCTTGGATACGATTATTGAGAATATTCCGGCACCGCAGCCGGAGGAGGGTTCGCTCCAGATGTTGGTGACTTCTCTCGATTACTCTAACTATACGGGTCGTATTGCGGTGGGTCGTGTACATCGTGGCACCATCGAGGAGGGTATGAATGTTACCATTGCGCACCGTGATGGTTCTCAGGAGAAGACTAAGATTAAGGAGCTTCACACCTTTACGGGTATGGGTCGCCAGAAGACTTCCAGTGTGGAGGCGGGTGATATCTGTGCTATTGTTGGTTTGGAGAACTTCGAGATTGGCGATACGATTTGTGATTTTACCAGTCCGGAGCCGCTGCCTCCTATCGACATCGATGAGCCTACCATGAGTATGCTTTTTGCTATCAACGATTCTCCTTTCTTTGGTAAGGAGGGTAAGTTCTGTACCAGCCGTCACATTAACGACCGTTTGCAGAAGGAGTTGGAGAAGAACCTTGCATTGCGTGTTCGCTTTGCCGAGGGGTACACGGATCGTTGGATTGTATCGGGTCGTGGTGTGCTTCACCTTTCTGTCCTCATCGAGACGATGCGTCGCGAGGGATATGAGTTGCAGGTGGGTCAGCCGCAGGTTATATATAAGGAGATAGATGGTGTTAAGAACGAGCCTATCGAGGAGCTTACCATCAATGTTCCGGAGGAGTTCTCCAGTAAGATGATCGATATGGTAACGCGTCGTAAGGGCGAGATGGTTAGCATGGAGAGTCAGGGTGAGCGTGTGAACATTGAGTTTGATATTCCGAGCCGTGGTATCATAGGTCTTCGTACCAATGTGTTGACGGCGAGTCAGGGTGAGGCTATCATGGCGCATCGTTTCAAGGAGTATCAGCCGTACAAGGGTGATATTGCTCGTCGTACCAATGGTTCTATGATTGCGTTGGAGTCCGGTACTGCGTTTGCTTATGCTATCAATAACTTGCAGGATCGTGGTAAGTTCTTTATTTCTCCGCAGGATGAGGTGTATGCCGGTCAGGTTGTGGGTGAGCATGTTCATGATAATGACTTGGTGGTGAATGTTACCAAGGCTAAGCAGCTTACGAATATGCGTGCTTCCGGTTCCGATGAGAAGGCTCGTATTGTTCCGCCGGTAATCTTCTCTTTGGAGGAGGCTTTGGAGTACATCAAGGAGGATGAGTATGTGGAGGTGACGCCTAAGAGTATGCGTATGCGTAAGGTGTTGCTTGATCATCTGGAGCGTAAGCGTGCAAATAGAGATTGATTTTATTTATCAAGAGTTAGATATTTATTAAGAAGGGCTCTTTCGAAGTGATTCGAGAGGGTCCTTTTTTTGGATATGTGCTGTTTGTTGTGTGGGGGTGTTGCGGGGGTTGTTGTGTGGGTGCTGCGGGGGTGAGGTTTTAT
>CAYOKO010000063.1:0-11235 GCA_964404555.1 uncultured Bacteroidaceae bacterium
ATTTACTCGCATTTAAAACATACGAAGGCTTTGATAAATTCTGAATATGGCTCAATTTACGATTACAAATATAGCAGATGTTCTAGGTGTATCCATTCGCACAATTGAAACGAAAATCAGCAACGGTAATCTGAAAACAACAACAGACGAACGTGGAAGAACCGTGGTTGATTCGAGCCAACTTGAAACGACCGAACCGTTCAATGCTATGGCAACGAACTTGTGGGAGAAGGAATGGAGTGTAAAGCCCAATAGACAATATAACTCCATAGAACTTTTTGCCGGTGCCGGAGGTCTTGCAATAGGAATGGAGAAGGCGGGATTTCACCATGTGTTGCTGAACGAGATAGATAAGTATGCGTGTCAAACCTTGCGTTACAACCGCCCCAATTGGAACGTTGTAGAAAACGATGTTCATAATGTTTCTTTCAAAGAATACAGGGGAAAAATAGATCTTCTAACGGGGGGATTTCCCTGTCAAGCTTTTTCTTACGCTGGCAACAAGGGGGGATTTGCCGATACGCGAGGAACACTTTTCTTTGAGTTGGCTAGAGCGGTGGACGAAATTCAACCTGCGGTCTTTGTGGGTGAAAATGTTCGTGGCTTGTTTACTCATGACAATGGGAAAACCCTGGAGGTTATACGCAACACCATTAAAGAACTGGGTTATACACTGGTTGAGCCTCATGTGTTAAAAGCTATTCTTTACCAGGTACCACAGAAGCGAGAACGCTTGTTTCTCATTGCCATTCGTAATGATCTGGCATCGAAAGCATCCTTCGTGTGGCCGGCTCCTTACCACCGTATCATGACGCTTCGCGATGCTTTCTACAAAGGAGAACTCTTCGAGACCGATGTACCAAGTCCGATGGGCAGGTTTATCCTAAGCGCAAAAAGGAGATTATGGATATGGTTCCCATGGGGGGAAACTGGAATGACCTTCCTATAGATGTTCAAAAAGAATACCTCAAGGGAAGCTTCTTACTTGGTGGCGGAAAAACCGGTATTGCCCGACGTCTTTCTCTTGATGAACCTTCGCTAACTTTAACTTGTGCACCAGCTATGAAGCAAACGGAAAGATGTCACCCCACAGAGACACGTCCTTTAACGGTGCGTGAGTATGCTAGAATACAGACTTTTCCGGACGACTGGCATTTTAAAGGAAACCAAACGGCTCAGTACAAACAGATAGGCAATGCTGTGCCCGTTAATCTGGCGTGGGCTGTAGGTCGTTCCTTGGTAAGACTTCTAAATGAACTGGACAATAAGGGATTGCTGCCCCAACAAGTGACGGATTTCACCGGTTTACATCATAGCATTAAAATCGATGGATTATTCGAGGGTATGTTTTGTGAAGATACCGTGGATTACACGTCTCAAAAGAAATAGCACCAATTATAACCCGATGCACTTATTCTCCTTCCGTAAACAAGGAGCACACAGATAAAAAAAGAGCGGAACCGATGAAGCACCGATTCCGCTCTTTCTTTTTACATTCTACGTCCACCGGGACCACCGCCGGGGCCACCGAAACCGGGACCGCCGAAGCCGGGACCACCACGCATACCGGCACGAGCCTCCTTGTTGCCAAAGATGTTCAACTTGTATATGAGGTGGAACATGAGGTAACTGTTGATGGCGTTGTTCCAACTATCGGTACGAGTTGTGGCAGAGATGACACGACTGATGTTGCTCTGCTGTTTCAAGATATCGTACCACTGAGCACTGAGCACTAAGTTGCCCTTGAGGAAACTCTGAGAGACTTGCGCATTCCATATCAGCTCGTTGGTGTTCATACTGCTGTCCTCGTAGCCGCGACGACTGCTCTCACCTATATCGGTGGAAAGACTGAAACCACAGTCGAAGTTCAAGTTCAGGTTGCAACCGTAGTTGAAGGAGTAGGTGTCGAAGTTGGCTGTCTCCTGGTCCTTGTTGCGTGCGTGACGGTAAGAGAAGTTACCGTTGATGCCAAAGTCGAAGACTCCTTCGTGGTAATTACCGGAGAGACGCTCACTCACCGTAGCGTTCTTGGTGGTGCTCTTCTTGCAACCGGACCAATCTATGTTCTCCCATCCGGTGTACGTAAAGCCATCCACGGTGGTATTCATGTAACCTACGGTGTTGGTGTAGCCCAAGTCGGTATGCGTGCTTACGTTGAACTTCTTGGCACTACCCAGCGCAGTGTTGAAGCCCACCATAACGGAACCGTTCCAGTTGCCGTCTATGTTCATAGGCTTGGAGTAGGTACCACCGGTGGTGGGGTTATATATCTGCGCATTGGAGATGCTACGTGAGGTCTGGGAGAAGTTTCCAAAGATTACCCATCCACGCTGCAACTCCGCATTGTATCTGTTGGAGAAGAGGCGGAAGGAGTTGGTCCAGGAGGGATCCAAATCGGGGTTACCGCCGGAAATGTTCAACGGGTTGGAGGTGTCTACCACATCCAGCAAGTTGGTCATGGAGGGCTGCGATGCTCGTCCGTTGTACCATACACGCAACTCCGAGGTCTTGGAGAAGCGGTAACGAATGTCTACACGTGGAGCAAAGTCGGTTACGTTGCGTGTCACGTCGTAATGCTGTCCCGCCTTGTCGTATATCATGTGCGTATTCTGCGGTTGGAGACCTACACCCGCATTGACGTGCAACTGGTCCTTGGTCCAGCGGAAGGTAACCTGCGCCTCGTGGTTGTTATAATTGTACTTGGCATACTGACTGTTCTGGAGGTTCTTGGTGTAGAGAAGCACCTCGTTCTCCGGCACATAGCCCAGCACCAAGTCCTCGGCGGTATAATTACCGGACAGTCCGTAACGCTCACGGAAGTCGCTATTCAGCAAAGAATCCAGTGAATACATACCACGCTCCGAATCCTGATACTTATACGTATAGCGATAACGGAACTGTAGGTACATCCCCTTGGCAATAGGTTCGCTGTAGGAGAGACTTGCCGAATAGTTATAATTCATGGACGGATTGTTGTTGAACTGATTGGTATATCCGTCGTTGTTTGCCTGCGACTGTTGGTAATAATGAATATCCGTGATGGAATAGTTCTTGCTCTTGCTATCCCCGTATCCACCCGTAAAGCGAAGGTTTACGTTGCGCCCGTTGGTGCTCAGCTTACGGTTCAACTGCAACTCACCGTTCACACTCGTACTGCTGCCATCGTTCATGCTCGTACTGTGATTGGTATTCACCACGATGGAGTCGGAGATATACTGAGCGTACTCCTTCAACGGATCCGTCATATATAGATAAGGATTATTGTTGAATGTTACGGAAGAGTTGTCGCTATGACCATCGCTCTCGGAGTAGGAGAAAGAGGGACGGAAGATGATGTTCGTCATGGTGTCCGGTGCCCACTCCAGATAATAGTTTGTATTGAAGTTGGTGTTGCGTGCATAACTCTGATTGTTACGGTTGGCATAGGAAGAGGTCGTAGAGCTGTAGAAACTCTCACTGTTCACCAAGGACCAGGAATCGGTGTTGGTATGGTCTATACGGACGTTACCGTTTATACTGAACCGACCGTTCTCCGTCTCCTTCTTACCATTGTCGTAGTTGAAGTTGAAGCCCGCATTCTTACGTGCCAACAAGCCGTTGCTGTTGCCACGTCCCCAAGAACCACCGCCGCCGAAGCCCTGGTCGTTCACATTGTTCATAGAACCCATGAGCGTCATCTGCGAATGGTCCGTAAAGCGGTTCACCATCATCTTCTCGTTGTAACGGCTCTCCGTACCCCCGGCAAAGTCGAACTGTCCGAACCACCCCTGGTTCATCCCCTTCTTCACCGAAAGATCCAGCACCGTCTCCTCCTCGCCATCCTCAATACCCGTGACGCGAGCCAAGTCGCTCTTCTGGTCGTAAGCCTTCAGCTTCTCAATCATGTTGGTAGGTATATTCTTCATAGCCAACTGCGTATCGTCCTTAAAGAACTCCTTACCGTTCATCATAATCTTCTTCACCTCCTTACCGTTTATCTTGATGGTACCATCATCGCTCACCTCGGCACCCGGCAGTTTCTTCACCAGCGCCTCCAGCGTGGAGCCCTCCGGCACACGGAAGGAAGCAGCATTATACTGGAAGGTATCCCCCCTCATCTCCACCATAGCCTTACGCGCCGTCACCTCGGCACCCTTCAGCATCACCGCATCCTCCTGCAAGGAGATGGTACCGACATTCAGCGTAGAAGGTTTACTCTTGAAAGAGATACTCTTATACGTAGTCTTGTATCCCACGTAGGAAGTCTTGATAATGTAATTGCCCGCACTCGCCTTGAGAGAGAACTTACCCTCGAGGTCGGTCACATTACCCACTACAAAGCTACTATCCGCCTTCAGCAACTGTACGGTTGCCTGCACCACCGCCTCCTTCGAATCGGCATCCTGCACCAATCCGGAGATGGTAACCTTCTGTGCTACCACCGACAGGCACAACCCCAGGAGTACACACAACAGTGTTATTCTTTTCATCTATCTTTTATTAATTGTTTAGCATTTTCATTGTCCGCGCCCCCCTCCAAACAAAGGAAACATAACGGTTCTTAGATGCAAAAATCTCCCGAAAGTTTAACGAGAGACACGTATATTTGCCCATAAGTCGTAAAAAACGCACAAAAGTACAACATTATTCTCATAAATATCGTATCTTTGTCAGCAAATTGAGATTTTAAGATAGAAATAATAGCAAAAGACAAGAATAAATGAGCAAACAAAAAATAATCGTCTCACGAAACCCGGAACAATGCATCACGGAGGCACTCTCCGTATGCAGCTACGATAAACTGTTTATCCTTACCGACGAGGTGACACACCGCCTGTGCTGGCCGGTAGTGGAGAACGTACCTGCGCTGAAGGATGCCATACATATAATAATAGGTGCTACCGACACCCACAAAACACTGGAAACACTTGCCGATGTGTGGACGCAGCTGGGCAACAACGGCGGAACCCGCCACTCCCTCATGATAAACCTGGGCGGTGGCATGGTGACCGACCTGGGTGGCTTTGCCGCATCCACCTTTAAGCGCGGCATCCCCTACATCAACATCCCCACTACCCTACTCTCCATGGTAGACGCTGCGGTGGGTGGCAAGACGGGCATCAACTTCAACGGACTGAAGAACGAGATTGGTGTGTTCCGTGCGGCAGAGTGCGTCATCCTGAACACGGTGTTCCTGCGCACACTGGACCAAGAGAACATCCTCTCCGGATATGCCGAGATGCTGAAGCACGGATTGATTTCCAACGAGCCTACCTGGAAACAACTCATAGCCTTCGACCTGCAAAACGTGGACTACGAGAAGCTACAGGACATGGTGGTGGAGAACGTCAAGGTGAAGGAGCAGATTGTGGAACAAGACCCGCTGGAGAAGGGCATACGCAAGGCCTTGAACCTGGGACACACCGTGGGACACGCCTTCGAGAGCCTTATGCTGGAGGAAAATCGTCCTCGTCTGCACGGATTTGCCGTGGCATGGGGTATGATTTGCGAACTGTATCTTAGCTCCTTGCGCACGGGATTCCCCAAGGATAAGTTGCAGCAAACCGTCTACTTCATAAAGGAGAACTACGGGGCTTTCACCTTCACCTGCAAGGAGTACGAACGCTTGTACGAGTTCATGACGCACGACAAGAAGAACAGCGGCGGACACATCAACTTCACGCTCCTGGGGGGCATAGGCGATATCCGCATCAACCAGACGGCCACCCGTGAGGAGATTTACGAGATACTCGACTTCTACCGCGAGTGTATGGGATTATCCTAAACAAACGAAACCATAAACCTAACAAAATGATAAGAAAAGCTATACTGACCGTACTTGCCGCTTGCGCCATAGTGGGTGCGAGTGCAAAAGTGAAAATGAGTGGCAACCCCATACTGCCGGGATTCCATGCCGACCCGGAGGTGATGTACTCCGAGAATACCGGTAAGTTCTATATCTACTCCACGACCGATGGTACGCCGGGATGGGGGGGATACTACTTCCATGTGTTCTCCAGCAGCGATCTCACCGACTGGAAGGACGAGGGTATCATGCTGGATGTTAAGTACAACCAGGTTTCTTGGGGACAGGGCAATGCCTGGGCTCCTTGCATCATAGAGAAGAAGATGGACGACGGTAGCTATAAGTACTACTTCTACTTCAGTGCCGAGACCGGACATGGCAAGGCGATTGGTGTGGCGGTGGCAGATAGTCCTACGGGACCGTTTGTGGACTTGGGCAAACCTATTGTGAATCATCGTCCCGAGGGACAGACCCACGGACAGCAGATAGACGTGGATGTGTTCCAAGACCCTGTGAGCAAGAAGTATTACCTCTACTGGGGCAACGGCTATATGGCGGGTGCCGAACTGAACGAGGATATGACTTCCATAAAGGAGGAGACCGTTAAGATAATGACTCCCAAGGGCGGTTCGTTGCAGGATTATGCCTATCGCGAAGCACCGTATGTCATCTTCCGCAACGGCACCTACTACTTCCTGTGGAGTGTAGACGATACCGGTTCGCCCAACTACCACGTAGCCTATGGCACCTCTAGTACGCCACTCGGCGACATAACGGTAGCCAAGAACCCCGTCATACTCCTCCAGCGTCCCGAGGAGAAGATTTACGGAACCGCACACAACTCCGTACTCCAGCTCCCCGGCAAAGATGAATGGTACTTTGTTTATCACCGCATCAATAAGAACTATATAGACCGCAGCTGCGACCCCGGCATCCACCGCGAGGTATGCATAGACAAGATGGAGTGGAACGAGGACGGCACCATAAAGCCCGGCACCCCCACCCACGAAGGCGTGGCAGCTGTTAAAGTAAAGAAAAAGAAGTAAGAAACACGTGTATAACGTACTACGCAAATATTTTGGATACGACCGCTTTAGGCCGCTCCAAGAGGAGATTATTCGCCACATCCTTTCGGGCAAGGACACGGTAGTGCTCATGCCCACGGGAGGTGGCAAATCTCTTTGTTATCAGATACCTGCACTCATGCTGCCGGGGGTTACCTTGGTGGTGTCTCCGCTCATCTCGCTCATGAAGGACCAGGTGGAAGCCTTGCGTGCCAATGGCATCATGGCGGCTGCCCTCAACAGTAACAACAGCGAGGAGGAGAATATGCGCATAAAACTGGCGTGCGTGCAGGGACGTATCAAACTGCTCTACATATCGCCGGAACGACTGATTCTGGAGATGGGTTATTGGTTGCAGGAGATTTCCATATCGCTCTTTGCCATTGACGAGGCGCATTGTATCTCGCAGTGGGGACACGACTTCCGACCGGAGTACACCCAGCTTGCCATCCTCCGGGAGACTTTCCCGCAGGTGCCGGTGGTGGCGCTGACGGCTACGGCAGATAAGATTACTCGTGAGGATATTGTGAAGCAACTGGGGCTGAAGGAGCCTAGGGTGTTCATCTCCTCCTTCGACCGTCCCAACTTGAGTCTGGATGTGCAGCGGGGGTATCAAAAGAAGGATAAGGACAAGAGCATCTTGAAGTTCATTAAGAACCGTCCGGGCGAGTGTGGCATTATCTATTGTCTGAGCCGCAAGAACACGGAGAGTATTTGCGAAGTACTGGTTAAGAACGGAATACACGCCTGCGTCTACCATGCCGGTCTCTCTCCTACCGAGCGCAACCTGGCACAGGAGGACTTTATCAACGACCGTGTACAGGTGGTGTGCGCTACCATTGCCTTTGGCATGGGTATAGACAAGGGGAATGTGCGGTGGGTCATCCACTACAATATGCCTAAGAGCATCGAGAGTTTCTACCAGGAGATAGGTAGAGCGGGGCGCGACGGTATGCCGTCGGATACGGTTCTCTTTTATAACATAGGGGATATCATCACGCTCAAGAAGTTTGCCGAGGACAGCGGACAGCAGGATATGAACATGGAGAAGCTGCACCGTATGCAGCAGTATGCCGAGGCGGATATCTGTCGCCGTCGCATCCTGCTGAGCTACTTTGGCGAGACCATGGAGCAGGATTGCGGCAACTGCGACGTGTGCCGTAACCCGCCACAGCGGTTCGATGGTACCATATTGGTACAGAAGGCATTGAGTGCCATTGCACGAGCCAATGAGAAGATAAGTACCCATCAGCTGGTAGATGTGCTGCGCGGCAATTACACCAAGGAGATCACCGCTCATGGATTCGACAAGCTGAAGACCTTTGCCGCAGGACGTGACGTCCCGGCACGCGACTGGCAGGACTATCTCTTGCAGATGCTCCAACTGGGATACTTCGAGATACTATACAACGAACTGCACCACCTGCACATCACCGAGAGTGGCAGGAATGTGCTGTTTGGCAAACAACGTGCTTTGCTTGTCACCATCAACCGCGACAAGCTGGTGGAGGTGAAGCACCCCCGTAGGAGAACCACGGCTGCACAGGAGGGCGGCATGATTGGGTTTTCGGACAACGGAGAACCGATGTTTGCCGACGACAAGAGGGGGCGGCTCGACTTCGCTATGGCAGACAGTCGCAAGGAGTCTCCGGAGTTGTTTGAGGCACTTCGCACACTTCGTAAGCAGATAGCCGACCAACAGGGCTTCCCGCCATACGTGGTTTTTTCCGACAAGACACTGCACCTCATGGCCACCTTCAAGCCCATCACCATAGAGCAGTTTGGCAGGATAAGCGGTGTGGGTGAATTTAAGTGCGACAAGTACGGAGCCGACTTTACACGGGTTATTCGTCAATTCACCCTACCCAAACAGGAGAAATAACGAAAAAACTGGTACAAAAAGCGTTAAAGGGGTGGACTTTGAACACAACCGACGCTTTTTTGTTCTATCTTTGTACTTAATACGTTTGTAGTGATATAATACATAAAGAAAATACAGATATGAAGAAAATACTTTGCGGAATACTGATGCTGGGGGGATTGTTCCCTGCACATCCCGTCTGCGCACAGTCCCTTACGCTAAAGGAGGTGCTTACACAGGTGGAGGAGAACAACCGTTCCCTCAGAGTGAAGAAGCAAGAGAACACGGCTACCAAGGAGGAATATAAGACCGAAAACAATCTGCCGGAAACAACCATCGACTATACGCACCAGTGGGGTTCGCGTTCGCAACTGGGACACGCCACGGAGCTGAATGTTATCCAGGAGTTCGACTTCCCTACTCTCTATGCGCAACGCAACAAGCTGAATAAGTTGCGTGGCGAGGCGCTGGATGCCGAAGCCAACCAGGTGCTCAACGAGATTCTCACCACCACCGCTACGCTGTGTGTGGAGGAGGTGTACATAACCCAACTTGTGGAACGCTTGCAGGAGGAGGAGAAGCTTATGCAGCAGCTCGTAAAACTCTACGAGGACCAGCTGAAGAGTGGCGATGCTACCGTCACCGAGGTGAACGACCTGAGGGTGGAGGCACAGCAGTTTGCGCAGGACCTCATAAAGGCACGCCTCAAGCTGAACGACTTGCACTACGAACTCCGCACGCTGAACGGTGGTAAGAACTTCCGCAGCACTGCCGGCAACACTCCGCTGCTGAGCAACTATCCCTTGCTCGAGATTCCCTCTCGCGACGAGCTGAAGAGCAGCTTTGTGGAGAACGATGCCCGTGTGGTGTTGGCTCGCAAGAACCTGGAGGTAGGCAACAAGGGGGTAAGCATAGCCAAGCAGGGTATCCTTCCTCGTCTGGGTGCGGGTTTCCGTCGCACCACGACATCGGAACAGGATGTTCCCACCGATGCCTACAACGGTGTCATCGTGAGTGCCGCACTCCCCATCTTCTCCCAGCGTGGCAAGGTGAAGGCTGCTCGTGCTGCCCGCCAGACCAACGAGTGGGAACTGGAGGAGGCTCGCTTGAATGCGGAACAGGAGTTTGATGCTCTCTACGATAAATACCTCATCCTCAATTCCATGTTCCAGTCCAACGGTTCCTCCACCAACATACGTGCCTTGCTGGCGGAATCGGAGCAGAAGAACGAGACGGCTTTCAAGGAGGGAGAACTCTCCATGATAGGTTATCTCACCACCAAGCACGATTTCTTCAACCACTTTCTGAGTGTTATGGAAAAGGAGTACGAGCTGCAAGAGATTAAGATACAGTTACTCAAGAACCGTCTCTCGCAGATGTAGATTCGCAAAAAACTGTTCACGAATTAAGTTGAAAGAAACATATATGTTAAAAGAAGCGGTTTTCGAACCGCTTTTTTATTTAATTGAACAAACAGTTCCAAATAAAAAACTATCTTTGCGCACATAGATAACGTTTAAAACCACTACTATATGTTTGAACAGATACTTTCCTTCTTCCCCGAGACCATGGATGCCACGGAGCGCGGCTATTGGTTGCTGTCTATGGGTGTATCCATCGTCTTTCTCATCCAAATGATTCTCACCTTTGTGGGGATGGACTTCGATGGCGATACCGACTTGGATTTCGACGCATCGGGATTCCATCTCTTCACGTTGAAGTCTCTGGTTAACTTCCTCTTGGGATATGGATGGACGTGTGCATTGCTCTACCAGACGATTCCCTCCTTGTGGGTGCTCAACCTGCTGGGGGTTGCCGTGGGTTGCTTCCTGGTGTACATCATCTTTGCCATTATGCGCTTTGTGATGCGCTTCGACGAGGATGGTACTTTCCACTTGAAGGATGCCGTGGGGGCTGTGGGTGATATCTATCTGCGGGTTCCGGAACGTCGCAGCGGTACCGGGAAGATACAGTTCAGCAAGGATGGTACTACCTATGAGTACGATGCCGTAACCGATGACCACATTCCTCTCGCTACGGGCGATAAGGCTCGCATCACCGATGTGGTGGGCAACTCTTTGGTGGTGGTGGAGCGCATTATCTGACGTTTGATGAATGCCCCATTAATATAGAAAAACCTAAAAAACAATGTATATGACAGAAGACACAACCATGTTTTTGGTTGCCATCATTGCCGTGGTTATCATCTCGGCAGTGGCAGCCATTGTGAAGCGTTACAGACGCTGTCCGTCCGACAAGATTCTCGTAGTTTACGGAAGCACGGGCAAGGGTTCGGCAAAGTGTGTACACGGTGGCGGTACCTTTGTGTGGCCCATCGTGCAGGACTATGCTTACATGAGCCTAACGCCCATCAGCATCGATGCCAACCTTACCAATGCGCTGAGTAGACAGAACATTCGTGTGGATGTTCCTTGTCGCTTTACGGTGGGTATCTCTACCGACGAGGATAGCATGAAGAATGCTGCGGAGCGTTTGTTGGGACAGAGCAGCGAACAGATTCAGGA
>CAYOKO010000064.1:0-11152 GCA_964404555.1 uncultured Bacteroidaceae bacterium
AAAAAATCTCTATTAATCGTCTTTATTTCCCTAAAAAAGTGTATCTTTGTACGCAAAAACAAACGAATCTATACATCATGATACGAAAAAGTATATGGTTGGTCGGCATTCTGCTCATCGGCACCCTAAATCTATTGGCTCAGGTACCTCGCTTGTTCTCTATACAACAGGGGCTACCCAACTCACGCATCGTGGATATCTATTTTGACCGCGAGAATCTTCTTTGGGTTTGTACGGAATATGGACTGATGACGTTTGACGGCCACAACTTCACCACCTATAAAGCGGAGAAGGGCAATGCTTATGCTCTGCAAGACAACTATGTAAACTGCGTCTACAACGACGAAAAACACCGTTATTGGGTAGGTACAGGCGATGGTTTGTACCTCTTCGACAAGAAGAAAAATGCCTTTTTGCGACAGAATTGGCGCGGAACCGATGGCACCATCAGTGTAACAGACATACGCACCGACCCACAGATGCAGAACGCCCTTCTCGTGGCAACCAGCGGTAACGGAATTAATTACATCGACTCCAAGACCTTTGTCTATATGCAGGAACAGAGCGAGAGGTTACACGCCCTCTTGCACACTTCGGTCATAGAGAAGACTTATATCGACTCGCAACATCGCCTCTGGGTAACCGGTAAAACGGGTATCACTCTCCTCTCGCCCAACCGCAATAAAAAACTCTCTTTCAAGGGAGATGCTGCATTGATTCAACTCGTTAAGGAGAGTATGACGGAAACCCTTCTGGATTATCCCCCTTTGCACGGTGTGCTGTTGGGAAGTGAACGATACGGCATACTCATCTGCGATATGCGCACCCTTACCCTTCGACGAATAGCCAATGAGCGACTCTCCGGTCTGCCGGTAACACAGTTGCTTATGGACAGTAAACAACGCCTGCTCATAGGAACCGAGAACGATGGACTTTATCGTTATTCTCCCTCCTCGGATATATTGGAAGACAACATAGCGGAAAGGGGACCCATAGACATGGTTCACACCAAGATACACAATATGGCATTCGATGCACAAGGCAATCTATGGTTGGGACTTTATCGCAAAGGACTTCTCCTTTACCCCCAACGAGAGAAGCAGTTCAGTATGTGGCGCAACAGTACCTACGTGCAGGGTGGTCCCGAGGGATACGTTACCCGGCAGTGTCAACTCTCCGACGGCTCTCTTGTAACCACGATGGATGGTGGCGGTGTCAGCATCCTCTCCCCCAACGGTACACGCACTCAGTACCATGCCGCCAACTCCATAATGGAAGCCAACTCCGTCATGGCACTGGCACAGGATGCTGCCGATAATCTCTTTATAGGAACCTACGGATATGGCATCTACTATCTGCCCAAGGGAGGTGTACCTAGTAGACTTCCGGAGCTTAATGTGCTGAATTCAACTCCCATTATGAGTATCATTGCCGATGCACGGCACGAACATCTTTACATTGCTACCAATGGTGCAGGGGTATATGTGTACAACATTCAGCAGCACGTATTAACGCCCTTTCCTTTCCAAGGGAATGCCTGGGTGTCTTCTCTCTGTCTTTCCACGAACGGTCATCTGTGGATAGGTACCGCTTCGGGAGCGGTTGACGTAGATTTGAAGACTCATAAATCGTACGAGTTACGTACCTCCGGCAAGACTCTGGCACGTTACTTCTGTCTGCAAGAGGTAAACGGACGAATCTATGCCGGTACCAGCGAGGGACTTTTGGTAAACCAACCGGGACAGCACGTTATGCTCCCTGTCCCTTGTAAGGAGAGTTACGACCTAGGCGATGTTATGGCAATGACCACGGACAACGAGCAGAAATTGTGGTTCTCTACCACCGATTGTCTGTACAGTTACGATATAGATAAACAGGAGATGTGTTGCCACAAGGCTCCCGTCATAACCATGGCAGGAAACTTCAACCCGCGCTCGGTGTTTAAGTCGGCTTCCGGAGATATTTACTTTGGCGGCGACGATGGCGTAGTGGCCTTCTCCCCCAAGGATATAGAGCGAAAAAGCACAGAGGCACCGGGGAAGATATACATCACCGGACTGAGTGTAGACAATGTGCGTACCGACTATCAACCCGACAGCGAGAACAACATAACCGACTCTGCCGTGTGGTATGCACACAAGATTACTATCCCCTACGAGGTGAACTCCCTGCGCATCAACTTTGGCATTCTCAATTATGCCAACGTAATGAACATACGTTACGAATATCGTCTATTGGGCATTTCGGAGAACTGGATACAAATTCCCAACAATCAGGAGTATGCCATACTCACCAAGTTGCATAGCGGTACGTATCGTTTCCAGGTAAAGGCTTATGTGGAGGGTAATCCGGAGGCTGCATCGACCAAGGAGATTTCCATAGTGGTGCTGCCACCTTGGTGGGCAACGTGGTGGGCGTATATCGTTTATCTTGCACTTTTGTGTATGGTGGCGTGGTATATCTATCGTTTCTACAAGGCAAGGTTTGCCAAACGACAGCAGATTCGCTTGCGCTCTCTCTACTTGATGGATTTACGCCTTAAACTGCCTATTCCGCAGCCTCAACGTAAGAAGGAGGAGAGTATCTCGGTGTTGTTGGCGGGTACTCCCCGCACGCTTACCGCTCACCTAAGGAATGCGCTGGACGGGTACGACCTAAGTGTGGCCGAAAGTGCCGAGGCTGTTATGGAAATGCTGGAGGTTCGTCATCCTCACGTAGTGATAGTAGACTTCAATATGGGTGACTGTAGCGGAATGGAGTTCTGTAACAAGCTTAAGAACACAGAGAAGACCAAAGATATCCCCCTCATCCTACTCACCACGGAGCGTACCGATGAGTTGGAGGAACTGGCCATTAAATGCAAGGTGGATCGCTTTATACAGCGTCCGGTGAACTTTGCCTTGTTGCATGCAGCCATAGAGGGTATCTATGAGAAGGAACGTGCCGAAAAGGCGACGAAGGAGTCGGCTGCGAAACCCACCTTTGAGGAGCAGATGGAGCGTCACAAGGATGTCTCCTACGATTACTCACAGCTCAAGATAGACTCCTCCGACGACAAGTTGATGACACGTGTAGTGGATGTTATTCGCAAAAATATGAGTAATTCGGAGTTTGGCGTAGAGGATTTAAGTCGTGAAGTGGGAATGAGTCGTGTACACTTGAACCGCAAGATGAAGGAACTCACCGGCAGTACGCCCAATGCTCTCATCAAGTCTATACGCCTCAAGCAGGCAGCCTTCCTGTTGGTCAACAACAACCTCAACGTATCCGAAGTGGCCTACACCGTAGGGTTCAACACCCCCTCCTATTTCACCACAAACTTCACCGCCTTCTTCGGTATGTCGCCCAAGGACTTTATGGCGGCCTACTCCGTAAACCCCAAGGACGATAAGTTCCGCGAAATATTGGAGAAAAAGTAGTGGCAGGAGCATCCCCTTATACGGGGGATGTTCCTTCTATCGTGATGATTCGCCCATCGGCATCGTATTGCAGTTCACAAACCTTCAAACTGCGCAACCATGATTTGCCACCGGACGGTACACTGTCGTGGTGAAAAAGGTACCATTTGCCTTGAAACTCTACGATGGAATGGTGCGTGGTCCATCCTACAACCGGCGTGAGAATAACCCCTCGATAGGTAAAGGGACCGTAGGGATTATCTCCCGTGGCGTAACAGATAAGATGTGTATCTCCTGTAGAATAGGATAGATAATACCTTCCCTGATACTTGTGCATCCAACTAGCCTCGAAGAAGCGGTGCGGATTGTCGGCTGTTAAAGGATTTCCCTCTTCATCCAGTATAATGACCGGCTTGGGACTCTCTCCCAGTTGCAACATATCTTTGCCGAGTTTCACCACTCTGCCGGGAAGCGCAGGCTCCTTTCCCTCCGGAAGGTGAGGCGTTTCCAGATGGATGTTGTCTTTATAGCGCTGTAACTGCCCGCCCCACAGTCCGCCGAAATACACATAGTATTCGTCGTCGTCATCGTGGAACACGCACATATCTATACTGTAGCTTCCCCGTATGGGGTCGGGCTGTGGCAGGAAAGGTCCCTCCGGTCGTTCGGATATGGCACACCCCCAATGAAAGACATCGTTGCGATCCTTCATGGGGAAGTACATATAGTAGATACCGTCCTTCTCCGCCACATCGCAGTCCCACAACTGTCTACCCGCCCACGGAATGTCCTCCAGTTTCAATACACAACCGTGATCCGTTACCTTGCCCGTCAGCGGGTCGCCCTCAATGGAGAGCACATGATAGTCCTTCATGACATACTGGTCCCCGTTGTCGTTCTCTACATTCTCGCACTCCCAATCGTGCGACGGATAGATATAAATTTTACCGTCGAAAACATGTACCGACGGATCTGCCATATAATCGGCAGGATACAAATAACGTTTTTCCATATTGTTGAGGCTTTTAAAGTTTCTGTTTACGTGCTTCTATCTCTCGGTTGATACATTCAATGGTATCATCGTCCAACTCATACCGGGAGATGATGCACATAGCAACCATCAGCAGCAGAGCGGGAATAACACAGACCAACCACAAGATACCTTCCTGCGCCATAGGTGTTTGTACGTTGGCAGTGCTCCGGAAATGAACATATCCTAGTACCAATCCCGGTACTACACCCCCAAGTGCCATACCGGCTTTGTAGAAGATGCCGGTGAGAGCGTTGACAATGCCTGCTATGCGCTTGCCCGTTTTCCACTCTCCGTAGGAGATAACTTCCGGAACCAATGCCCACATATACCCTGTGGCAACAATCACACCGGTAGACTTTATGAACTGTGCCGCATAGACAATCCACATCTGTGACTTGAGCGACTCTATCTTGGCTACCGCATAGAGTATTGCCATACCCACGATGGCGACGGTGAGGAATACGTAGAACATATTTTTCTTTCCTATCTTACGCTTTATAAAAGGTACCAAGGGCATGAAGAGGAAGGCCGGAATGCTACCAAGTCCCATGAATATACTTACCTGTGCAGGGGTTCCTTCCAAATTGTATAGAATAAAATAGGAGCCTGCCGCATTACCCACCGACATCATGGCGAAGGCGGTGATAAAGAAGAAGGCGATGATGCGTAGCGGTCGGTTGTGCAGAAACTCTACAAAGAGGTCGGAGACGTGTACATTCTCCATATCTTTATCGTCCATCACTACGTGTTCCTTGCTTTGTATGAAGCAGAAGACCAACAGAGAGAATCCTGCGAGTGCATAGATGGTCATGGTGGTAAACCATGCGTTCCCCGAGGTCTTGGAACTCATGGAGTTGTCTTCCGAGAAGTATTCTACAAGTAATGGAATGCCAACGGACACGACAAGTCCTCCCACATTTGCGAGGAACATTCGTACGGAGGTGAGGGTGGTTATCTCGTCGGTATCGCGGGAGAGCGATGCGTTGAGTGCACCGTAGGGAACATTAACCAAGGTATAGCACATGGAGAGTCCTACGTAGGAGATATAGGCGTAGAGGAGGGAGCCGGAGTATCCGTCGTAGAAGCAGAGTACGGCAAAGATGGTGAGGGGGATGCCTCCGAGTATCAGATAGGAGCGGTATTTCCCGAGAAAGGGGTTATGTTTGTCTACGTATGCTCCCACGATGGGATCCCAGAGGACATCGATGATACGTACCACCAGGAACATGACGGCTGCGACTTCCGGTTCTAGTCCGTAGACGTTGGTATAGAAGAGGAGCAGATACATGCTGATGGTTTGGTAGATAAGGTTTTGTGCCAGGTCTCCGGTGCCGAAGCCTATGCGTTGTAGCCAGGTGAGTTTACGGAATTCGTTACTTTGTTCTGTTGTTTCCATGTTTCTTTAAATTTCTGTTATAGAACTATCTGTAGGGTCTTTAAATCTTCTGTTTTGGAGCTTGTACCGTAAAAGATTTCGTACGTTCCCGGTACTACACGCATGGTGTTGGTGGCGGGGTCGAAAAGCGTAAATGCGTCATCGTCCAGTGGGATGGTAATGTTTTTGCGTTCCCCGGGCTTTAGGTCAACACGACGGACGACCTTTAAACTGCGGATGGGTCCCTCCGTATCATCCACTCTGCGCACATAAACCTGTATCACCTCCGTACCGCTTCGTTTACCCGTATTCTTCACGGGAATGGTTAAGGTGCGGTTGTTCAATACCCCCAGACCCACCTTGAAACGAGTGTAACTCAGTCCGTATCCAAAGGCAAAGAGCGGGTCGGAGAAATAACGGTAGGTGCGTCCTTTCATGGAATATTCCTCAAAGTCGGGAAGTTGTTCACTATTCTTGTAGAAGGTTACCGGAAGTTTTCCCTGCGGGTTGTAATCCCCAAAGAGAACTTCTGCAACAGCCGTACCCCCCTCCTGTCCCGGATACCAAGCCTGCAAGATAGCCTCGCAATGTTCACTTTCCGGAGACAAGGCAATGGCGGAGCCGGAACAATTCACGAGAACAATTCTCTTTCCCGCTTCCCTGAGAGCCTTGATAAAATTACGTTGTACGGCGGGCAACTCTATATGTGTGCGGTCGCCTCCCTTAAAGCCATCCACCTGAATCGGCATCTCCTCACCTTCGAGCATGGAGGATATGCCCCCGACAAACACAACGGTTTGTATTCCTTTTAGTTGATTGATAGCTTGTTGGTAATCAATAGCGTGTTCTTCGCCGATGCTAAACTTCAGGTTGGCTCCCCATGTCTTTACGTGGTGATATTCCAGAGATATCTTGTACGGTTTACCTGCCTCCACCGGTAGTTCAAAGCGCATGGGTTGATCGCGCCAAGTGCTGTCGGCGGCAAGCGTACGTCCGTTGACCGTCAGAGAAAATGCCCCGGTGTATTGCATTCGAATCACTGCCGTACCACTCTTCTCGGGCAGCAAGGTAGTTTCATAGAGGGCAGAGAAGTCTTCCATCTTAACTCCGTTTGCAAAGGTATGCTGTCCGGCGGTGGTTACGTTAATAGGATGCGTAAAGTACTCTCGTGTTACCGGCTCACCGCTTCCGGTACGATTGTTCCAGAATGTACCACAAACGCCCGGTGTTCCCCGGTGTGAACAGTATGATAACCAGTCTGTAAGTTCCTTCTCATCGGTTAGGTCACAGCCTTTAAGGTAGGTTACCTTATCTGCTCCTACCCTATTTACAATTCCCTGCAGAATGGTAACTGTGTGGTTGGGTACACCATTATAGTTGCCCCACATCAAAGGCGTATTATCGGCGTTAGGACCTACCACGGCTATTCGCTGTGTAGTCTTAAGAGGCAGGATATTATCACGGTTTTGTAACAGGACCATGCTTTCGCGAGCCATATCGAGTGCAAGCTTTTGGTGTTCTTCGCACCCCAACACCGATGCCGGAATCTTGGACCATTCTACACTTTCAAAAGGATCCATATCGCCCAATTCGAAACGAGCCTCCAGCAGGCGTACCACATGCTTGTCTATCTCCTCCTCCGTAATCAATCCTTGTGCCACCGCCTCGGGCAGTTTTTCAAACGCATATCCGAAGGCACACTCTACATCAGTACCCGCCGTTACTCCCTTAGCCGCAGCGTGTTGTGCGGTAGAGGACACTTTGTGACTGGTAAAGAAGTCGGTTATAGCACCGCAATCGGATACTACCATATAGGGGTATCCCCATTCCTCGCGCAGTATCTGCTGTAGTAACCGGGTGTTACCGCAGCAAGGTTCATCGTCCCATCGTTGATAAGCACACATCACCTCGCGCACCTTGGCACGTTGCACTAGATCCTTGAAAGCAGGGAGATAAGTCTCCCATAGATCACGCAAAGAAACGTTGTTGAGGTTTGCCACGTGGCGACTCCACTCCGGTCCGCTGTGTATGGCAAAGTGTTTGGCACATGCCAGCAACTTTCTATGCTTTGCACTCTCGGGACCTTGCAGTCCACGCACCACCGCTTGCCCCATGGTAGAGGTTAGGAAAGGATCCTCGCCATAGGTCTCCTGTCCCCGTCCCCAACGAGGGTCACGGAAGATATTAACGTTGGGAGTCCACACGGAGAGACAGTGAAAACGTGTTGTCGGGGTACCGTTTAGATGTTGTTCATTCCACTTGGCACGCGTTTCGGTGCTCACGGTGTTGAAAACCTGTTCCACCAACGGAACATCGAACGAAGCCGCCATACCGATAGGTTCCGGAAACACCGTAACATTCCCCTGGTTGGCCAGCCCATGTAGTGCTTCGCTCCACCAACTAAACGCCGGTATCCCCAGCCGTGTAATAGCGGGAGATTCATCGCACATAAGTTGTGCCTTCTCGTTGAGTGTCAATCGCTTTGTAAGATCCACAGCCCTCTCGTGTGCCGTGAGTTCACAGTTTTGATACGGCATCATCTGTGCCACTGCGCTGCAGCAAGGCAGGAACAGTACCGCCATCATGATTCGCTGCGCTTTTCTTAATCCTATTGTGTTCATAATTATTTTATATTTCTATTCACATAATCTCTTACTCTCCTTCCCGAAGAGGTATTGCTCCCGGTAACCGCCACAGTCTACAGCAATCTTCTCCAGTACAATGCCCGGATCCTTCGGAAGGAAGGTCAGTGTGTGGCAGAAATCTGCCGTAGCCCCTAGAGGAAGTTCCACCACCGCATCAATGACACGACGGGCAATCATCTTTTCCGCTAGTCCAGAGAGAGAAAAGATTGGTGCTTTTCCAAGGGAGGGACGTAATATGGCGATGTATGTTCGTTGCCACCGTATCGGCAAGCAAAAGCGCCTGCTCCCACTCCCGGCGTTGCCGCTGTTCCGCACGATTCACGGAGTCCACCCAATTGGGTTGAGAGAACTTTCTATCCTTCAGTATTTCTGCGAACAAAGAATCTTGTTGCAGATACGGTTTACTCATCCAGCACTCCACGCCGGTGTCGCCCACCGAAGCGTTCACCAATCCAACGGGCACCTCCTCTTGTTCTTGTAACAGACGTCCTGTGAAGTAGGCTATCGCTCCCATCTCCGGAGCTGTAGTGGGATTTATCTCCTGCCACCCGGATGTTTTTACATCATTGTTGGGTTGCACATAGTTGTATTGAGGAGGAAGTTTTATATAACGTACCCGATGGTTGGTATACTTAAGCGTATTCTTGTCTATGGCATCCATGCATCGTCGGACGGGTAACTCCATATTGGACTGACCGCTAAACAAGAAGACATCGCCCACAAGTACATCCTTTATCTCTTGTCCGTTGACGGAGAGCGTATAAGGACCTCCGGCCTTCATGGAAGGCAGGTACACCTTCCATGAACCATCTTCGCCGACAACGGTCTTTGCTGTTTTTTCGTTGAAGGTCACCGAGACTTCCTCGCCGACATCTCCCCACCCCCACACGGGAATCTTTTCATTTCGTTGCACCACCATCCCGTCGGAGAACACCCGGGACACTTTGATATTCTGTGCTACGGTTTCTATAACACAGAAACAAAGCACTACCGCCGGGAGAAATCGTCTTATTACATTCAGTATCATTGTATGTTCTTATTAGATTTACGAGGCAAAGATAGTGCGTTTTGAGTAAATGGGTTTTCAGTTATGTAACAAAAGACTCCAAAATTGATACATTGTATGGAAATGACCCTGTATTATAAGGCGTTATATCAATTCTTTTTTTACCTTTGTTCTTGAACTTATAAATAAAAAAGGTATGAAAGCAAGAACCCTACTTACAATGTTGCTCCCCATAGATCCGCTTAATCCCTACCGAAAGGTTGAGGCTGAAACCATGGCATGGGGACGTGGTCTACAAACGGAGCGTCTAAATCCGTGGGGAGGCGAACGATGGAACCAACGTGTCACAAGCATAGAACAAGACGAGTTCATCCTTGTAAAAGGAGTCGATTTATTAATATACTACTTTGCGAGTTCCTCCTTGCTTATCTACAACAAGGTTTACACCCTTTACAGGATGTGCTACGGGAATACCCGAGGGGGTGTAATACCGTGACTTCACTGAAGAAGAAAAGCAAGAAGCGATAGAGGAGAAATCCGTATCCGATGCTGTGTAGACTGCAAGATCTTTAATCGTTATATCATCGGTAGTGGCACTTCGTGTTACGGTGAGTTTGTATTCGCCCCAACCATCGGTTATCTCGAAGAGAAGTGTCGCATCCTCTCCTACCCGAACCTCCCGGTTGAGCACCACCGGACGTTTGCCCGTCAATTTCTGGAGCTTTACGGTATAGGTCTTATCTGTATCTCCCTCCGTCCGTATGCATAGCTTGTATTTTCCATTGTCGAACTGGAGCGATGGATACACATTCTGATTCGCATCCGTACTCTGTTCGCGACCAAAGAGCAAAAGGTAGCTGCCACTGTTTATCAACCAACCGTGTTGTTTGGGTGTCCATCCGTCGAGTTGTACATAAGGATGCCACTTGAGTGTGGTATCGCATGGAGAATCAAGCGTGTACTGACTCATAAACTTCCACATGGTAAGTGCCGAACTTCCCTCTTCGGTACGGGTTGTAAACGGTTCGTGTCCCATGTTATCAACCTCATAATAAACAAAGGGGAAGCCTCCCTCTCCGGCGGGAAAGACACTCTTGTCGTACGTGCCACTTACGGAACTCTTTTCGGGAACCGGGATGCTGCCGTTGCGGGCTACCATGTCGTAAACAATCGTAGGAACAAGAGAGTATTTTACAAAATCATCGTTCTTGCCGTGGATATGGAGGAACGGTACCGGACGTCCCCCCGTATGACGCAAATGGAACTCGTTCAAAGGAAAACCGCTTATGCTTGCATAGGCAGCGAACACATCGGCAGCCACATTCGCTGCCGTATAGGTCATCATACCGCCGTTGGAAAAGCCGCAACAATAAACTCGCTTTCGGTCTATGGAATAGTTGGCAGCTACATCCTCTATCACCGCCTTTAGAAAATCTATATCCACACTTGTTTCTCCTGTAGAACGCCAACCCGGGTATAAACTCCCGAAGAAACTCAGCTGTTCCCCCTGCGGATAGGCAACGATACACCCTTGACTGTCCGCTACATCCGATGAAAAAGGTTGCTTGTCGGTACTATGACCGCCCATACCGTGCAGGCTAATTACCAGCGGCGCATTCTCCTGTACGTTGGACGGAACATACAGACCGTATGTACGTGTTGTTCCGTTAACATCGATACTAACCTGTTTGTCTA
>CAYOKO010000065.1:0-10953 GCA_964404555.1 uncultured Bacteroidaceae bacterium
AGATAATCAATGTCGTACTTCTCCTCATGTAACTTCGGAAGAATCTTAGAGAAACAGACCATCCTATTTTGTACGTATTCAATCTCGGCACGAGGGGACTCAGCGTTTTCATTTACTTTGGACATGGAACTTTTAAGCTCCTGATACTCTTGGCTGTCACGCAAATCATCGACAGAATGATTTGACTCCATCTCGCGAATGGCAGATGCAATGCGCGATGCCTTTGTGTACAAGGGAGCCACGTAATTTATCTTGTTGCATAGCCGTGTTTCCCATATAGAAGTGCATGCTGTCTCCAAATCCCACTGATAATATCCAAAATTCCGGGGTATTCTGTCTTTCAGAATACTGTCTATTGCGAACTTTGTCTGCTTGGTTGGTTTGTGTGGAAAAGAATCGGAAAAACATGCAATTAACGGCAGGTTGGCCCGTTTTTCATTCCATTCATGCATAAATGCCTGAAAGGCCTCCTTGTATTTAGTGGAATATAAGGATGCGTTGGAAGTAGAACGTTTGTAAAGTTCCCAATCCAGTGTGACCCCATTAAATATGGCTTGTGCATGGATGGATGCATCTGCAGAAGTAACACCCTTTTCCGGATCGTATCTATAATCCGAATCGGCAAAAGAACTGATATTTAATGACGGATTACCTGCCGACAAAATCTTATCTCCAAGAGATTTGTTACTTGCAAAGATAAAGCTAAGTGCCATCTTTACAGCATCAAGCAATGTGGATTTACCCGCACCATTTCGTCCAATGACGATTGTTGTTGACGGAGCAAAGGAAACGCCGTATCGCTCGAATCCTCTGAAATTTTTTATTTGCAAGGACTTGATATTCATAATGATTCTATCTTATTCATCAAATATTTAAAATATCACTTGAGTCATATATTGTTATTTGTGGCAAAGTTAAACAAAAATATTGAAGAAGTCTTGCCGAATCGTCGAAAATATACTCCAAATCCGTCATTTATTGAAAATAATTCATCTTATGGGGCTTGTGGATGCCTTTCTACTGTTTTATGCAGTGCTGTAGTAATCCTTTTGCCTCCTTCCCCCTTATAACGTCTGAAGGGGGCAACCTCCCGGCCGCCCCCTCCATATTGTTATTAGGTATTATTTTTTAAGGTAAAAAGATTGTTTTTAGGATAACGATGCAAAGTTACTACTAACTTTTATATGTCGCAAATCTTTTCGTATGTTATAAAACATAAAAAGTGAGAAAATGTTATTTTTTTCTCACTTTTAGTATTGATTGAATCAATTTTGTTACTTTGTACCCCATCATTAAGCCATCGTACAAGGCAAAACCCTTCTGCGCAGCCTGGAAAAACATCTCCCCATTCGTCTTCGATGGAGTAGGGTAGAAGAGCAAATCCGATGTTTCCTTCATCCGTTTTTTACTCTTACGAATCTTAGCCTTCAGCAGCACCTTCTCCTGAGCCAACTCCGTGAGCGTAGTAGGACGTTCACTCTTCTTCCTCGTCACATTCTTCTTCTGCTTCATCTTCGTCATCGTTTAAGAATACGTGAATAATGTAGCCGGATATGGGACGATAAATCCACGCATCCCGCATTATATATATAAGGTATATGAACAGCAACAAAACAATGCACACAATGGCGCAACTCGCCGTCATACCAAGTCCTATGACATCACTGAGAAAGTGAACCGATGCCATCGCCATGAAAAAAAGAGCTATCACCCCCAAGGCAACGATAACGATAAACAAGGTGAGCGAAGAAACAATCTTGCTCGTCACCTCCACCGTATTAATCTGTAGTAACCGCTTCTGGAGCTTTGCATACTGTTGCAGCTCCAGAAGTAGTCCTACAATTCTTTCCACGTTTTTGTCGCTCGAATACATAAGCACTACAAACTATACGTATTATGCCTGCTGGTCGGAACCCTTCAGCTCATCTGCAATCTCGGTGATAAGCTCCTCGGTTTCCTTCTTGCTCAAGTGGATGCCTCTCTTGCGAAGAGCCTCCGCAATCTTCAAACGTGTGTCCACACCCTTCTCCGGTGCAAACAAAAGACCTGTTGCTGCTCCTACGATAGCTCCACCCAGGAAGGCAGCGAAAATGGATAATCCTTTCATATCGTTATACTGTTTAAGAACGCCCCAAAGATAATACTTTTTTTTATATCCAACGCCCTAAAAGGGGAAATTGTTGCAAAAATGGGACTTTTTTTCTCGTTCTTGACTTTTTTTTGGTGGGTTATGGTGTTTATTTGAATAAGAATGTGTAATTTTGCCGATAAACAAATACTTTGAATATATGAAGAAAAATTTTGCGATGTTTATTGGGGCGTTTGTCTTGGTGGCATTCACCTCTTGTAAGTCAAGTGAAAGTGCTTATAAGAAAGCATACGAGAAGGCTAAAGCTCAGTCCGAGTCTTCCACTTACTATACGGGTCAGACCGATAACAATACTGCCTCCGATGCTGTTTCCGTTACTCCGGTGCAGACGGTTACCACTACTACTCCTACCCAGGGTACCGTGGGTAGCGTTTCCGTTCGTCAGGACAATGTAACATTGGTAAGCGGTTCCGGTCTCAAGACCTACAGCGTTATCTGCGGTAGCTTCAGCCTCCAGGCAAATGCCGAGGGTTTGCAGAATACCCTCAAGAATGCAGGCTATGATGCACAGGTGGTTTACAGCCCCTCTACCAAGACCTATCGTGTAGCTGCCTCTACCTACGATGATAAGGGCGCTGCCGTACAGTCTCGCGAAACCTTGCGTGCTAAATATCCGGACGCTTGGTTGTTGCTGAACCAGAAATAAAATATCGTATAGCAAATATCGGCTGATGCTAACACAATCTCCATTGTCGGGGAAGTGTTAGCATCAGCTTTTTTGTATTTCTTCATCTCTTTTTAGTACCCACCCGGTAAACAACCCGTCGGTCTCATCTGTTTGAAAGATGATGTTTAACCGCGACGGGATGTTCCGTCATACTAAAAAGAATACTATATGGAAAATATCAAAGGAACCCGGACCGAGCAGAACCTCATGGAGGCTTATGCCAACGAGTCCAAGTCGAGCAACAAGTATGCCTACTACGCCAAACAAGCGAAGAAAGATGGCTACGCCCAGATAGCATCCCTCTTCTCGGCAACCGCCGACAACGAGCGCGAGCACGCCAAGGTATGGTTCAAGGAGTTGCACGGAGGCGAGGTGCCCGAGACAGAGCACAACCTAGCCGACGCTGCCGCCATAGAGCACGCCGAGTGGACCGAGATGTACACCCGTATGGCACGCGAAGCACATGAAGAGGGCTTCACCCGTATCGCCACACTCTTTGAACACGTGGCTAGCATAGAGAGAGAACATGAGAGTCGGTATCGTCGCTTCCTGTCGTTGCTCAACGAGCATCACCTCTACAAGCGCGAGGAGGAGCGCACCTGGCAGTGTACCAAGTGTGGCTACGAACACGTGGGAACCGAAGCACCCGATGTGTGTCCGGTGTGCAAGCATCACAAGGACTTCTTCCGCATAAAGCATAAGTGCGGATGCTAGAAAAGAGGTGTCACCCCCGGAGGGGCATAGCTTTCACCTCCTATACCAGGAGGAAAGCTAGGTAGCATGCTATCACCGCCAGGCAGAAAAGAGCCTTCATCCACTGCTTCTTGGCACTACACAAGAGGTAGAATATCAAGGATGCCAGAGTGCCGAAGATAGCCAGGTTCACTACCTTGCTGTCTGTAAAATCGTACACACCCTTTCCCAAGTACAGCATATCGGCCACGGCTATTACAAAGAAGTTGAACACATTACTGCCTATGATGTTGCCCAGTCCTATGTTGAAGTTATGGATGCGGAACAGGGAGATACTGCTGGTAACCTCCGGAAGCGACGTGGCAACTCCCAGGAAGATGGCACCTGCCAGTCCGCTGCCCAGGTTCAGGTGATCTGCATCGGCTATGATGTCGGTTATGTAGGTGAGCGCAATACTCGCCACCACAATCACCAAGGAAGCCAGGGTAAAGCGAATGGCAAGCGAACGTACCGTGTATGGGCACTCCGGTTGCTCCTCCTCTTGCGAGGGTTGCTCCGGGGTGCCGTTTTCGTGCGCCAGGAACTTAACGGAACCGGCGTACAGCACCAGTATGAAGAGAGAGGTGATGCTCACAAAGAATATGGGATGCGCCTCAGGTCCCAGCACGAAGTTGTGGTCGCACCATCCCGTGTAATTGATGTAGACAGCCACATACATAAGGTAGGCAAACGCCATAACATAGAAGTGACTCTTGGCCAGAGTACACTGCGTAAAGGAGCGCAGGTAAAACAGTATGATGGTGGCAAGCATAGCCATATTGAACAAGTTACTACCCAAGATGTTGCCCATACATAGTCCCGGAGAATCTATCAACGTAGTCGCCGAGATACTCGTGAACAACTCCGGCAGGGAGGTAACCGCCGACAAGAGAACACCCCCCAGGAAAGCACCCGAGAGTTTGGTGGTCTTGTCCATCAAGTCGATGTAGCGAGATGCCAGTATGGAACACCATACCACGACAACCGCCGTAATGAGATAAGCTATATAGATCATGATCAATGGTTCGTTTCGTTGTTTCTATTTTCCTTTTCCGCCTGCCAAATGCGAGCCGCACTCTCTATGAGTCGCAAGCAAGGACGCGTCTTATAGTACTCCGCCGTCCGCTCGTCCGGTGCCGGTGGGGTAGGTGCCCCCTTGCGCAGTTGCAGCAGTTCCGCACACACTATGGAACCATGTTCCGCCCGGAATTTCTCTGCCACCCGCTGCACCAGTTGGTAATTGCGTCGCTTCTGTTCCGGGTCGTTGGGCAGGGTTTGTCCCTCCTCCAGTCCCGCCAGCATAGCCATGGCAGACACCGCACCACACACATTACGCAGTCTGCCCACGCCTCCGCCAAAGGAAGCTGAGAGCTTCAGCGCCAGTGTCTCCGGCACATCATACTCCTTTGCAAATGCACAGAAAACGGACTGTGCGCAGTTGTACCCCTGTAAGAAAAGAGCCCGAGCCTCTTCCGCTTTTCTGTCTTGTAATACCTTATCCATAGTATATGTACTATTAATTTCTCGGCAAAATTAGATAAAAAACTTTGAATGACGTCTTTTTTACCTACGGAAAAACCGTTTCTTGGCAGATATTGTGTACTTTTGCAGCATGATACGAACTTTTTTGTTGCTAATATGTTGTTTGGGGATGACCGCATGGGCGCAGACCCCCCACCTTCATGCGGGCGATGCGGTAGACTCCTTGTGGGTGGAACGGCAGGGCGTAGACGCCTTTTTCACCTCCGACACCCTCTCCGACGCCCTCTTTCGCACCATGACCACCGCCTCCTATCGTCATCAGCCCCCCGTCTCCCGTAGTCAGTTGCGCTATCTGCGTGTGCTCCATCACGACGGACACGGTAGCATACGAGTAGGAGAGATGGTATGCCATCGCACCATTGTCGCCGACCTCCTGGACATCTTCCGCACCCTCTACCGTGCCTCCTATCCCATAGAGCGCATGGAAATCATAGACCGATACGGTGCCGACGACGAACGCTCCATGCAAGCCAACAACAGCTCCTGCTTCAACCACCGTCCCGCTACCGGTCGTAAGTCCACCTTGTCCCGTCATGCCTATGGTATGGCGGTAGACATCAACCCTCTCTACAACCCCTACTGCAAGCAGCGAGCCGACGGCACCTGGAAGGTATCGCCCGTCACCGCTGTCCGGTATCGCAACCGTTCGGCACGGTATCCGTATAAAATCACCCGCGACGACCTGCTCTGCCGACTCTTCCTGCAGCACGGTTTCAGTTGGGGTGGAGCGTGGAAATCCTGCAAAGATTACCAACATTTCGAGAAGTAGAACCACGAAACACCCCTCTGCGAGGAAGATTTGTAGTAAATATTTGGATACATGGTCGAAAAACACTAACTTTGCATACGAATATGGGAAGAATTCTTGCTATAGATTATGGACGTAAACGTACCGGCATAGCCGTTACGGATGCCCTGCAGCTCATAGCCGGCGGACTCACTACCGTGGAGACCCACCGGCTGTTCGACTTCCTGGTGGACTATACCCGCCGGGAGACGGTAGACCGCATCGTGGTGGGACTGCCCCGGCAGATGAACGGTGAGGACTCCGAGAATATGAAGTATATCACCCCCTTTGTAAACCGATGGCGCAAAGTCGTGCCCGACATACCGATGGAGTTCTTCGACGAACGCTTCACCTCGGTACTGGCACATCGCACCATGCTCGAAGCCGGGTTGCGCAAGAAGGCACGACAGGACAAGGCGCTGGTCGACGAAATCAGTGCTACCATCATACTGCAAGGGTGGATGGAAAGTAACAAATGTAAATTCTAAGAAATCGATATGATATTACCTATTTATACGTATGGACAACCGGTGCTGCGCAAGGTGGCACAGACGATTACTCCGGAATATCCGGAACTGAAGAAATTGATAGAGGATATGTTCGAAACCCTTAAGAAGTCCGAGGGCGTAGGACTGGCGGCTCCGCAGGTGGGCTTGGATATCCGCTTGGTGGTTATCGACCTGGATTGCATCTCGGAGGATAGCCCGGAGTATAAGGGGTTCTTCAAGACTTTCATCAACGGTGAGATTCTGGAGTACGACGAGAGTGAGATAGAGGGGTACAACGAGGGATGCCTCAGTCTTCCGGGTATCTACGAGACGGTGAAGCGACCTACCCGTGTACGCATCCACTATTTCGATGAGAACTGGACGGAACACGATGAGTGGGTAGACGGTTTCTTGGCACGTGTGGTGCAACATGAGTTCGATCACTTGGAGGGCGAGATGTTTATAGACCACCTCACGGCACTGCGCAAGCAGATGATAAAGGGGAAGCTGAGCAACCTGCTCAAAGGCAAAGTACATTGCAACTACAAGGTGCAACGCTTGGCAAAGAAATAAGATGCTATATAATATAATAAGGTGTAAACTGCGGGGGTGGGCGTGCTGTATGGCACTGCTCTCACTCGCTGCCAAGGCTCAAATCAATACCGACCGCATGATGCAGGTGGGGCGAAACGCACTTTATTATGAGGATTATGTCCTATCCATCCGCTACTTCAACCAGGTAATCAGTGCCAAACCGCACCTCACGGAACCCTACTTCTTTCGCGGGTTGGCTAAGTTCTATCTGGGTGACTACCAAGGTGCCATCTCCGATTGCGATGCCTCCATCGAACGCAATCCCTATATGGCAAACTCCTATCAACTACGTGGTTTGTGCCACATTAACCTGCGGGAATACGACCGTGCCGTGGAGGATTACTATCAAGCCCTCGACCTGGAACCCGACGACCAGATCGTATGCAACAACCTGGCACTCTGCCTCATGCAGCAGAACGCCTACGAACGAGCCGACTCCCTCTTGGACGCTACCGTAAAGCGGTGGCCCAAGGACAGCAAGAATCGTATGCTCAAGGCAAAGGTAGCACTCGCCCGGAAGGATACCGTGGCTGCTGTGAAACATGTGGAAGATGCTCTGCTGCTCTCCCCCTACGACAGCGATATACTAGGCTTCAAGGCCGAACTGAGCCTTCGACAAGATGCCTACGAACAGGCCGAAGGGGAGTTCGACCGCGCCATCAAGATTAAACCCGGTTCCGATGCCAACCTCTACATAGGTCGTGCCTTGGCACGCTACTATCGCAACAACCTGCGCGGTGCCATGGACGACTACGATGCCGCCCTACAAATAGATGCCGATAACTATTACGCACACTTGAACCGTGGTTTGCTACGTGCCCAGGTAGGCGATGACAACCGCGCCATCACCGACTTCGACGTAGTACTCCGGAAGGAACCCGACAACATGATTGTTCTCTTCAACCGTGCCATCCTCCTCGGCAATACCGGAAGCTATAAAGCCGCCATCCGGGACATCACCACCGTACTCAAACACTATCCCGAGTTCTGGACCGGCTACTCCTATCGTGCCCGGATGTACCGCAAAACCGGTAATGTGCGGGCAGCAGAGATGGATGAGTTCCGGGTACTCCATGCACAGATGAACCGACGGGCAGGCATCTCCAACGCTACCCGTAAGTCTACTCGTACCAAGAGCAATACCGATATAGAACGTTATCAGGACATTGTGATAGAGGATCGCGAGGAGAACGAAACGACCTACGCCAGCGAATCGCGCGGCTTGGTGCAGAACCGGGAGGTAAAGGTGGTGCCGCAACCGCTCTTTGTGCTGGCTTTCAACGAACTGCCCCAACAAGTGCGACAGGCGGTGAGCTTCCATCGATTGGTGGACGAGGTAAATCGCTCCGGCATCTTTACCCATCGACTCCTCATCACGGCACACGAGGCTCCGCTGACCGATGCCGAAACCCGCGAACATCGCACCGACGTGGAGCGCTGTACGGCACAACTTCAACAGTCGGAGAGTGCCATGGGCTACTTTGCCCGTGCCATGGAGCACAGTGCCCTGCTCGAGACCGCCCAAGCGATAGCCGACCTGGATCGCTGCATCGCCCTGGATCCCAAGATGACGTTGGCATACTTCCAGCGAGCTGCCCTCAAATACAGCGAGTGGACACTTGCCAAACAAGCACAAAGCAGCGACAAGGAGGGTGGGGTACTCCCCGGCAGTCCCGACTGGAGTACCATCATTTCTGACCTCCAACAATGCATCGCTTTGCAACCCGATATGATCTATGCCCACTTCAACCTCGCCTGCATCTACCAAGAAGCCGGCAGAGACGAAGAGGCTCTGCAAACCTACACCCAGGTCCTGAAGATGGACGACAAGATGGCGGAGGCTTACTACAACCGTGGACTCCTCTACCGCAAGCAAGGTAAGGTCAGTGATGCCCGTGCCGACCTTAGCAAAGCCGGCGAATTGGGGCTTTATACGGCGTATAGCCTACTAAAAAAGACGACATTAGAGGCATCTACGCCCCTGAATCACAAAAAAAATGGTAAATAGTGCATAGAAAAAGCATTTTTTTTCTAACTTTGCACGATAAATAAGAATAATAAAATAAGGATATGATAAAAATTACCTTTCCGGACGGCTCAAGCCGTGAATACGAAGCCGGTGTAACCGGTTTGCAGATTGCCGAGAGCATCTCTCCGGCACTGGCTCGCAACGTAATTGCTTGCGGCGTAGACGGGGAGACTCAGGAATTGAATCGCCCGATTGAAAAAGACGCTAAGATAGAACTTTATAAGTGGGATGATGCTCAGGGTAAGCACGCCTTCTGGCACACCAGTGCCCACCTGCTGGCCGAGGCATTGCAGGAGTTGTACCCCGGCATACAGTTCGGTTTCGGTCCGGCTGTGGAGCAGGGCTTCTACTACGATGTGCTGTTGAAGGACGGCGAGAGCATCAAGGAGAGCGACTTCCCTACCATAGAGAAGAAGATGCAGGAACTGGCTTCCAAGAAGGAGGACGTGGTGCGCAAGGAGATTTCCAAGGCAGATGCCATCAAGGCTTTCGAGGCAGACGGTCAGACCTATAAGGTGGAGCACATCAGTCAGGACTTGGAGGATGGCACCATCACTACCTATACACAGGGCAACTTTACCGACTTGTGTAAGGGTCCGCACATCTTGAATACGGGTATCATCAAGGCCATTAAGCTGACCAGCGTGGCAGGTGCCTTCTGGCGTGGCGATGCCAACCGTGAGCAGATGCAGCGTCTCTACGGTATCTCCTTCCCCAAGAAGAGTATGCTCGACGAGTATCTCGTTCTCTTGGAGGAGGCTAAGAAGCGCGACCACCGTAAGATAGGTAAGGAGATGGAACTCTTCATGTTCTCCGAGCGTGTAGGTAAGGGATTGCCCATGTGGTTGCCCAAGGGTACCGCACTGCGCTTGCGTCTGGAGGACTTCTTGAAGAAGATTCAGAAGAAATACGGTTACCAGCAGGTAATGACCCCGCACATCGGCGGTAAGAACCTCTACGTAACCTCCGGTCACTACGCACACTACGGCAAGGACTCCTTCCAGCCCATCCACACACCGGAGGAGGGTGAGGAGTATATGTTGAAGCCCATGAACTGTCCGCACCACTGCGAAATCTTCGCATGGAAACCACGTTCCTATAAGGATCTGCCCTTCCGTTGCGCCGAGTTCGGTACCGTATATCGTTACGAACAGAGCGGTGAGTTGCATGGACTGACCCGTGTACGTAGCTTTACGCAGGACGATGCTCACATCTTCTGCCGTCCCGACCAGGTGAAGGATGAGTTCCTCCGCGTTATGGACATCATCCAGATTATCTTCAAGGCACTGAACTTCGACAACTACGAAGCACAGATTTCACTGCGCGACCCCAACGATAAGGAGAAGTATATCGGTTCCGACGAGGTATGGGCAGAAGCCGAGAACGCCATTGTTGAGGCTTGTAAGGAGAAAGGACTCAAGGCACGCGTAGAGTTGGGCGAAGCAGCCTTCTACGGACCTAAGTTGGACTTCATGGTAAAAGACGCCCTGGGTCGTCGTTGGCAGTTGGGTACCATTCAGGTAGACTACAACCTGCCCGAGCGCTTCAAGCTGGAATACACCGGCGAGGACAACCAGAAGCACCGTCCCGTTATGATTCACCGCGCCCCCTTCGGAAGTATGGAGCGCTTCACCGCCGTACTCATCGAGCACACCGCCGGACACTTCCCCTTGTGGTTAGCCCCCGACCAGGTAGCCATACTCCCCATCTCCGAGAAGTTCAACGACTATGCCCGTAAGGTAAGCAGCTATCTCGAAGAGCAAGACATCCGCGCATTTGTAGACGACCGCAACGAAAAAGTAGGTCGCAAGATACGCGACAACGAGTTGAAGCGAGTACCCTATATGATCATTGTAGGCGAAAAAGAAGCCGCAGAAGGCACTGTTTCTGTAAGAAAACAGGGCGGAGGCGACCTCGGATCGATGAAATTTGAAGATTTTGCAAAGAAAATCGCCGAAGAAGTTT
>CAYOKO010000066.1:0-6445 GCA_964404555.1 uncultured Bacteroidaceae bacterium
CACTGGTGAGTGCTCCCTCGCGTGCGCTCATCCAACCACGGTTACCGCGGATGGTGTTTATCTCACCGTTGTGACACAGCATACGGAAGGGCTGTGCCAAGCTCCATGTAGGGAAGGTATTGGTGGAGAAACGTGAGTGTACCAATGCCAGACCGGAGGTGAAGTTCACACTCTGCAAGTCGGGGAAGTACTTACGCAGCTGCATACTGGTAAGCATACCTTTATACACAATATCCTTGTTGGACAAGGAGCAGAAATAGAAGTCTTTATCCTCTATACGGTGCTCTATCTTCTTACGGATGACGTAAAGCTGACGGTTGAACTTAAGCTCATCGTCGTCGGTCATACCGGTGATGAAGATCTGCTTTATAGCAGGCTCCGTACTGCTGGACTCGTCGCCCAGACACTCCGAGTTGACAGGCACGTTACGCAGATGCATCAAGTTCAAACCCTCACGCTCGATTTCCTCAATCATGATGGCAAGAATCTCGTTCTGCTTAGCCTCGTCCTTTGGCATAAAGACCAAACCGGTTCCATACTTTCCTTTTTCCGGTACCGGAATACCCTGTAACAGGATAAACTCGTGAGGAATCTGCACCAAGATACCGGCTCCATCGCCACTGTTCTTGTCTGCGCCCTCAGCTCCACGATGCTGCATATTCTCCAGCACAGTCAATGCAGAGTCTACCAGCTCGTGTGATTTGTTACCACGGATGTTTACAATCATGCCCACGCCACAAGCATCGTGCTCATTGGCGAAGTCATACAATCCTTGGTTCTTCTTGAATCCTCCTTTTATCATTATTTCGCTGTTTATAGTGTACAAATTTATTATCTATCACTGTAATGCGAGACAAAGGTAGGCATTTTCTTTCATTTTACCACAAAAAATGGAAGAAAAATATCATTTTTACACGAAAAAGTTGATTTATGTTTCTTTTTTCACTTTTTATGCATTCTTTTTTAGACAAATACTATTCGTTATGCAGTTGGGCAATTCCTCTTGATAGTGCGTAACCATGACCATCGTTTTGTTTTGTCTCTTGCAGAATGCCTCTATGACATCCTTTACGCGGCGGCGGTTGTAGTCGTCGAGTCCGTGGAGAGGTTCGTCCAGGATGAGCAACTGCGGATCCTTAACGAAGGCACGTGCCAAGAGGCAGAGACGCTGCTCGCCGGTGGAGAGTTTCAGGAAGGTTTGATCCTGTACATGACCTATGCCGAAGATATCCATCCAGTAGGCACAGATGCTGCGCTGTTCGGGTTTGGGACGTACGTAGAGTCCTACGGAGTCGTGGAGTCCGCTGGCTACAATGTCGATGGCGGGAAGATCCTTGAGGTAGGCTCTGTGCATTTCGGGCGATACGTATCCTATGTATTTCTTTATCTCCCAGATGGTCTCGCCGCGTCCACGCTGGTGACCAAAGAGGACGATGTCGCAGGCGTACGCTTGGGGGTTATCGGCGCAGACGAGGCTCAAGAGTGTACTCTTACCGCTACCGTTCTCGCCGCTGAGTGCCCAGTGTTCACCACTGCGTACTGCCCAGTTCAGTTCATTTAATATGGTACGTGTACCGTATTTAATAGAGACGTTATTAAAGGTAACAACCTCGCTCTTGTCCTTCTGGCAAGCGGCAAAGTCCTCGGGTATCTCCTTGTAGGGGAGGTCTATGATGCTTTGGTACTTCTCCGGCTCCAAAACATGGTCGGGGAAGGGGGCACGGTTGCGCAGATACTCTTCGCGGCTGACTTTCTCCCCCACTCGTTTATCCACCACGGGGACGATGTGGGTGATGAAGTCGGGAATGTCATTGGTCTTGGAGAGTACAAGGATAACCATCACACTGCCCATGCCGATGAGGTCCTTCAAGAGCGTCTTCACCTGGTCGCGTGCTTGCACATCGAGACCTATGAAGGGGTTGTCGAGGATGAGTACACGGGGATTGGAAAGCAGTGTCTTGGTCAACAAGAACTTACGAAGCTCTCCGCTGGAGAGTAGGATAACATACTTATCCAGAAGCATCTCTATGTGGAACACCTCGTAGAGACGTTCGCGAAGGGCATCACGCTGTTGTACACAAGCCTGATAGTAACGCTCTTGCGCCTCGGCATCGTCGTGATAGATGGAAGCTGCCGTCTTGCGGTCGCCGGCGCAAGCCAAGTCGTATGCCTCTTGGAGGATGTCGCCCACAACGGGGGTATTTTCGTCGATATCGTGCTGATTCCAACGCTGTTGGTAGTAGTAGCTGCCGTCTACGTTGTCGCCGTAGCTGTCACGGAAGGTCATGTAGCGTATGTTGTCGTAGGCTTTATTGCTTACGGCGGGGGCGAAATCGTACTTCAGGGCATCGCCCAAGAGGGGGTGTGCTCCCGTGAGGATGTCTACCAGCAGTGACTTTCCGGCGGCATTTCTACCTACTATGGCTATTTGTTCGCCGTTCTTGAGAGACAAATTTACAGGCTCTGCCATGCGGTAGAGGGGGTGGCGGGTTACGCCGTTCTTTATATCGATGATCTTCTGTTCCATCTTAACTTCTTTATTATCCTTTATTTACTCTATCGCTGTTCTTGGCGATAAAATCTTTCCAACTATTATAGTGACCGTCGGTTTGGGGTCTTCCCTTTTGTAGATAGTGGCAGTAGGCTGCTGCAAGTGCATCGGTAGCATCCATGAATTTGGGCATCTCTTTGTCGGAGATTTTAAGGATGCGTTGGAGCATACCGGCTACTTGTTCCTTGCTGGCTTGTCCGTTGCCGGTTATGGCCATTTTTATTTTGAGGGGGGCATACTCGTGTATGGGTATGTCGCGGCTGATGGCGGCGGCTATGGCTACGCCTTGTGCGCGTCCCAACTTGAGCATACTCTGCACATTCTTGCCAAAGAAAGGGGCTTCTATGGAGAGTTCGTCGGGCAGATAGGTGTCTATCACCTGCTGTACTTGCTTGAAGATTTGCCCCAACTTCAGATAGGGGTCGCTTAGTTTGCGTAGGTCTATCACGCCCATACCCAGCATCTCGGGTTTATTGCCGAGTACCTTCAAGACGCCGTAACCCATGAGATTGGTTCCGGGGTCTATACCTAGTATAATGGTTTCTTTTACTACGTTTGTAGCCATGCAACTGCTCTCCTACTCGCCCGAGATAATCTCCATGAGGGTGGAGAACTCCGTGATTCGTTCGTCAAACATCTTTTGCATCTCCTTGCGCAGTCCGTCGCCCACACGGGTGTACCAGCGGTGGAGTACGGTGGAATCTTCCACATCGAACTGTAGGGCAAAGCATTCGCTCTCCTCTTCGCCGTGCGTAAGGATGCGGGTTAAACGTGCATTCATCAGGGTGCTATCCTCCGTTGCTGCGGGAATGAATCGCTGATGCACCCATATCACAAAGTTGCGGGCGTCCGCATTGAGAACTCTGTAAGTTGTATTAAATACCAACATCTTCTTTCTATTATTTGTAACTTTACAGTCGCTTCCGACTGCTACGAATGTGCAAAAGTACGAAAAAAACGGCTGTTTTTGCGGTTTTTTGCCAAAAAAGCTTGTTTCTTTCGTAATCTTGTTCTATTTTTGCAGACGATAACGATAACGTATCACCAAAAAATGAGATAAGTATAATGAAAAAGATATTGCTTTTCGTGCTGTGCTTGGGGCTGTGCTCCGTGGGCGATGCACAAACGGTGAAAACCACAAAAGCTACAACCACAAAGGCTGCAACTACGAAGCAGGCGGAGATTACGTTCGAGACTACGATGCACGATTTCGGCACGTTCTCTTCCGACAATGCTGTACAGACCTGTACATTTAACTTCACGAATACGGGGGATGCTCCGCTCATTATCCACCAGGCGGTGGCGAGTTGCGGATGTACGGTGCCTACGTATCCTAAGGAGCCCATCCGTCCGGGACAGAAGGGTACCATAGAGGTGAAGTACGATGGTACGGGTAAGTTTGCGGGGGTATTCAGAAAGAGTATCACTATTCGCTCCAATGCGAAGAACGATGTGGTTAGACTCTCCATCAATGGTAACATGACGGAGGTTCAGAAACCGGATTAAAATAATTCATTTAATACATTTTCACATGCAGGTAGAGGAAGTCGTGAGATTTTCTCTACATTTTTTATGCATACCACGAAAAAAAGCCCTCCCCCAAGGGGAAGAGCTCCAACAAAAGGTTTATCTCTTAGAAGCCGGGACCGCCGCCAAATCCGCCGGGACCCCCACCGGGACCGCCCATGCCGGGTCCGCCCATACGGTCACCGCCGTTATTGTTATTATTGTTGTTACCACGGTTTCTGCCGCCACGACCGAACACCTTGAGCAACTGCTGCGGGGTGAGGAACTCACGGAACTCTGCCAGATAATTTTTCTTTATCATCAACTGCTTCTGCTGATTGGAGATTTGCTGTTGCTCCTGCTCAAACTGCTCGTTGATTCTTGCCAAAGCCTCCTCGTCGGTTAGGTCCTTGTCCTTCTTCTTTTCCTCGGTACGCTCCTTTCGTGCTTCCATCTGCTCGCGGATGTCGGCAGTGAGCTCTTCCTGGTACTTCTTGTAGAGGTCTACAAACTTGGTCTTTACGTCGCCTTCCAGGCTCATATCCTTGGCTAGACGTTCTGCTCGTTCTGCTGCCATGGCGGTGGGATCCATCTGCTGACGGTCTCGCTGTGCTTTCATCTGCGGTACTGCCATAAACAGGGCAACGAGTGCAATTAATACGGTTTTCTTCATTGTTCTTGCTGTTTTTAGTAAAACTGTTACATCTTTATTGACAGCTGTACGGGCAAATGGTTTAACGAAGTGACAAAAAAAATATTTTTACCGGGTGGTTATGTGGAAGCATCCTTGTTTTACTTCGTACTTTATGTAGCAGCGATTGGCTTCGCGGAAATCGCGCAACACCTCGGACAGCACCCATTTAAGTGAGTCGCTGCGCACTGCTCTGCGGGGTTCCTCGTCGGGATTGGAGACGGTCTGGAAGCGGTTGTAGCAGATGTCTATAGTGGTGCCGAAGCGGTGGCAACTTTGTTCGGACGCATTGCCGTTATGTTGGCGCAGCTTGGCTACGTCCTCTTCGGTTCGCAGCACGGAGCTTACAATAATCTTGTGGAGCGGGATACCCTTTATGGCCAGTGAGTCGAGGAAGGCGCGACTGATATCGTGCAACAAGACCTGCGCTCTGGGTACAAGATAGGGGATGCTGCTTGTCATTCCTTCGTCTATTTTATAATAGGGACTGCTACCTATGTACACCAGTTGTTTCTTTTTACTTTCCGCCTCTTCACGGTTCTGTATGGGGGGTACGCCATACTTGCAGGCGGCTACTATCTGTACGTCTTGTAGGTCGGGGAAGGTTTGGTCGTAGCTGGAGACGCTGTAGATTTTGTTCTTTACCCGGGTGCCGTCGGGGAGGAAAAAGGAATGAGGAGGGGCGACTAAATCTTCGGACATTTCTTGGGAGATTTCGTCGTCTTCGTCATCGTCTTCGCCATTAACTACGGGGGTGTCTGGTACGGATGCGACTGCTGCCGACACGGGTACGGAGTATTCGTCGGTAGTAGTAGTATCGCCATAGCCCAAAAGCCATGGTTTCCAAACAGATGCCGTACACTTTATGAGTAGCAACAGTGCTACGCAGAAGGCGAACGGTATATAGAAGTATCGTTTCGATATTTTCATTTGTCAGCAACATTTTTCAAAATGCTCGCAAAATTAAAAAAAATTCCCGACATAAGAAAAATTCGGGCAACTGTTTTTCGGCTTTCATTCCATTTTTATCGTTAGCTCAAGTTTCGGAAATAAGGAAAAGAATAGATTTTTAAGTTTTTGGAGTAAAAAAACGAATAAAATCTTGTTCGTTTTATGGAAAAGCCGTACTTTTGTTCATCATTTACGAACATTAAATTTTATCGCTTATGAAAAAATTATTACTCAGTTTGGTTGCCCTTTGCGCAACAACGTTCGCATTTGCTCAGACCCAGTTGTTGAGCAACCCGGGGTTCGAAGAGTGGAACTCCGATACCGAACCTACCTATTGGAAAACGGCTTCATCCGCAGGAAACGCATCTCTAAGCAAGAGCGAAGATGCTCGTTCCGGTTCCTATGCTGTTCAGGTAAACAATGCTAGTGGTAACAAGCGTCTCGGTTATCAAGAAATCACGCTAGAGGCTGGTACCTATGTATTCAGCTTCTATGCTATGGGTGTAGCAGAAGGGGCGTCTGTTCGTCCGGGATACACCACTGTAACCGATGGTGTTGCAAGCAGCAACTACCAATATGGTAGCTATACAAACGACATCAGCGCAACAGATTGGCAGTTGATTACACACGAGTTTACCCTCAGCGAGGAAACCACCCTTTCTCTTGTCATCATGAATCCGAAGAACACTGCTTCTGTCTTGATTGACGACGCCACACTAACTACCGAGGATGGCGGCATTGTAGAA
>CAYOKO010000066.1:6545-10888 GCA_964404555.1 uncultured Bacteroidaceae bacterium
GTATCAGCAGCAACAGATGCCAATGCAGCCATTTACACACTTGACGGTCAGCAAGTAAAGAACTTGCAGAAAGGCAAGATTTACATTGTAAACGGCGTGAAAGTTCTCGTAAAATAATACGAACTAAAATACCCATTCATGTGGCACTCGTCTCACAACGAGTGCCACATTTTTATATAACCCACCCCTATATCGAAAAAAAATTGTATCTTTGCACCCGAATAACAATTTAGGATAAAAAAGAGATCCATTTCAAAATGAATACACTGCTGGCTAGAATACGAGACGGAAAACCTATGACCGTAACTCAACAGGTTAAACTCACCATCCAACTGAGCACACCCGCCATGATAGCCCAACTATCCTCCATCATCATGCAATACATAGACGCAGCCATGGTAGGACAACTGGGAGCCGAAGGAGCAGCCGCCATAGGACTCATCTCCACCACCACCTGGCTCTTTGGCGGACTATGCAGCTCCGTAGCCTCCGGCTTCTCGGTACAAGTAGCACACCGCATAGGCGCCAACGACGCAAAAGGAGCACGCGAAATACTGCGGCAATCACTCACCGCAACACTCATCTTCTCCCTTCTGCTAGCCAGCGTAGGAATAACCATCAGCCCCTTCCTGCCCACATGGCTAGGAGGCGACCCCGTGATACACCAAGACGCATCCGTCTACTTCCTCATCTTCTCCCTCTTCCTCCCCACCCTCCAACTAAGCTTCCTGGCAAGCGGAATGCTCCGCTGCAGCGGCAATATGCGAGTACCGGGGATGCTGGGAGTACTCATGTGTGTACTCGACGTAGTCTTCAACTTCCTCCTCATCTTCCCCACACACCGGTGGAACATTGCAGGATGCGAACTAACACTACCCGGAGCAAACCTCGGAGTGATGGGAGCAGCACTGGGAACAGCCGCAGCCGAAGCACTTGTAGCCATACTATCCCTATGGTACGCCTGTATGCGCAGCCGGGAACTACGACTAAAGAGTGAACCCGGACGCTTCCTACCCACCCGCAGAGTGCTACGCAAAGCACTACACATAGGACTGCCCATGGGACTGGAACACGCCTTTATCTGCGGAGCCATGATTGTCACCACCATCATTGTAGCCCCCCTAGGCATCTACTCCATTGCAGCCAACTCCTTTGCCATAACCGCCGAGAGCCTCTGCTATATGCCCGGCTACAGTCTGGCAGATGCCGCCACCACCCTCGTGGGACAAAGCATCGGAGCAAAGCGACGCAAGCTCACCCGTAGCTTCGCCTACATCACCGTAGTAATGGGAATGGTGATTATGGGCATACTAGGCATACTCATGTACCTATTTGCACCGGAGATTATAGGACTCATGACACCGGTAGAAGAGATACGCACACTGGGAGCCACCTCCCTCCGCATAGAAGCATTTGCCGAACCCATGTTTGCCGCATCTATTGTAGCGTATGGCGTATTTGTAGGCGCAGCAGACACACTCATCCCCTGCCTCATGAACTTCTTCAGTATCTGGGCAGTACGCCTCACACTATCGGCTCTGCTGGCACCCACCATGGGACTCCCCGGAGTGTGGATGGCCATGTGCATAGAACTCTGTTTCCGCGGCATCATCTTCCTGGTGCGACTCAAACAAGAGCGATGGATGAACAAATTATCAATACAATAAATATACATTATAATATATAGGAATCAAGATGACAGAGAAAAAGTTGATCAAAGATGCAGAGTTCGGCGGAGAGAGACCGCTGTTCGAATCACACCATCTGCGGTTGGAGAACGTAACCATCCGCGAGGGAGAATCGGCCATTAAGGAGTGTAGCGACATAGAAGCAGTAGACTGCCGCTTTGAAGGCAACTACCCCTTCTGGCACGTACATGGATTCTTGATTGAACGTTGCTACTTCGACGTAGGAGGACGCTCGGCCCTATGGTACAGCGACCACCTCAAGATGAAGGATACGGTCATAGATGCGCCAAAGATGTTCCGCGAAATGGAACACCTGGAGCTGGAGAACGTCGTGATGAACGATGCCGACGAAGTATTCTGGCGTTGCAAGAACCTACAGATTAAGAACTTGAAACTGCACGAAGGCACCTACCCCTTCATGTTCTGCGAGAACGTGATAGTAGACGGACTGGAGAGTGACAGCAAGTACGTGTTCCAGTACGTTAAGAATGTGGAGATACAAAACGCCAAAATCACCACAAAGGATGCCTTCTGGGAGGTAGAGAACGTAACCATCTACAACTCGGAACTCAACGGCGAGTACCTGGGATGGCACTCCAAGAACCTCCGACTGGTAAACTGCCACATCACGGGAGAGCAACCTCTGTGCTATGCCCAGGACTTGATACTGGAGAACTGCACCTTCGGTCCCGACTGCGACCGTGCATTCGAGTACAGCTCGGTACAAGCCGACATCAAGGGAAGTATCACCAACATAAAGAATCCTCGGACAGGACGCATCGTAGCAGACGCCATTGGCTCCGTGACGATTGACAAGAACATAAAGGCACCTGCCGACTGCGAAATACTGGAACGCACATGAAGTACTCGTTTGACACCCCCGTAAACCGACGGGACACCAATTCCTATAAATGGGACTCCACCGACAAGGATGGAGTGCTACCACTGTGGGTAGCAGACATGGACTTCAAGACCGCTCCCGTCATAGTGGAAGCACTTCAGAGGCGTGTCTCCCACGGCATTTTCGGTTACACAAAGGTGCCGGAGAGTTACTACGATGCCGTGATTCGCTGGTTCGGTCGTCGGCATGAATGGCACATACAGCGAGCGTGGATGATGTACACATCGGGAGTAGTCCCCGCACTATCCGCCACCATCAAAGCACTGACGCAACCGGGCGACGGGGTACTGGTGATGACACCGGTGTACAACTGCTTCTTCTCTTCCATACGCAACAACGGATGCCGCATAGAATGTGCGCCACTGGTGTATGGAGATCGCACCTATCGCATAGATTGGCAGCACCTGGAGGAGATGGCGGCACAGGAGCACATCAAGGTATTGTTACTGTGCAATCCGCACAATCCCGCAGGAAGAGTCTGGACGCGGGAGGAGTTGCAACGCATAGGCGATATCTGCTTGAAGCACGGTCTGTGGGTGATAGCCGATGAGATTCATTGTGAGTTGGTTATGCCGGGATACAAGTACACGCCGTTTGCCTCGGTAGACGAGCGATTGCTGCCATACACCGTTACGTGTGTGTCGCCGAGCAAGGCTTTCAATCTGGCGGGATTGCAGATTGCTACCATCGTTTGTGCAAACGAGGAGGTGCGCAACAAGATAGACCGTGCCATCAACGATAATGAGGTGTGCGACGTGAATCCGTTTGGTGTCATTGCTACGCAGGCGGCCTACAACGAGGGGGAAGAGTGGTTGCAGGAACTTATCGCCTACCTCCACGAGAACTATCGCTTCATGCAGGAGTACTGCGAGGAGCACCTGCCGGAGTTCCCCATTGCCACGCTGGAGGGTACCTATCTGGCGTGGATGGATTGCAGAGCGCTGAACATCCCGTCCGAGGCATTGGAGGAGAGACTTCTGGAAGAGAGTCGGTTATGGCTCAATGCGGGTACCATGTACGGTGCCGATGGGGAGGGTTTCATGCGGTGGAACCTTGCGTGTACCCGGAGTACGCTTACGGAGGCGCTGGAGCGTTTTCGCAAGTTTGTAAGGGGGTAAAGGACCTTAATAACCCGGGGTTAGTCCTTCCGATAGAGGGAAAAAGAGGAAATAATAGACAAAAAACTATTATTTTCTCTTTTTTTCTTGTGTAGTTTCAAAAAAAAAGAGTAGATTTGCGAAGTATAAACAATTAAAAACAGATATAGCCATGAGAAGAATGATGTTTTTGGTTATCCTCTTTATGGTAACCGCAATACAGAGTGGCAGAGCCGATGATAAGCTTACGCCGCAGATGGAGAACGAGAACGTTGAGGTAAACGAGGCGAATGTTATAGGCATTTGGCAGCAGATTCGTTTCGTAGACGATGAGGTGATTATACTACCGCATCTCAAGGTGTATGCGTCCGACCACACATTCAACAGCATCTTGATACAGAAGAAGAATGCTTCGGGCATATCCACAACGGGCACATGGACGGCAGAACCGGGTTATGTTACCGAGACGCTGGATGCGGATTGCAACAATTACTTTGCGGGTAAGGTGATGAAGCTCCCGGCAAATCTCTACAACAAGGATGTCATGACGGTAAGTTACGAAAATCCATATACCAAGCAGACCATCACAGAGTTCTGGGTTCGTATTCCCAAATTCGGTAAGGAGAAGTAAGGGCTAAGACGCTATCCTCTCTCCCA
>CAYOKO010000067.1:0-7987 GCA_964404555.1 uncultured Bacteroidaceae bacterium
GTAACATCTATATGAGATATTTTCATGTAGTCAATTATTAATCGTTTAAGAAGGCAGTGAGTGGAGAGGTAGCTTCGGCATAGCTAGAGATTGTACCCAAGCCGGCGAGATAGGCTTTTCTTCCGGCGATAGTAGCCAATCGGAAAGCCTCTGCCATTTCTACCGGGTCATCTGCTACGGCAATAGCCGTGTTCACCAAGACAGCATCCGCACCCATTTCCATTGCAGCCGCTGCGTGGCTGGGGGCACCCAAACCGGCATCGACTACCACCGGTACCTGAGACTGTTCGATGATGATTTCCAGAAAGTCACGTGTGCGCAGTCCCTTGTTGGTTCCAATCGGTGCGCCCAGCGGCATGACGGCAGCGGCACCTACCTCTTCTAGACGTTTGCAGAGTACAGGGTCGGCCTGGATGTAGGGAAGCACCAGGAAACCATCCTTTGCCAGAATCTCCGTAGCCTCCAGCGTCTCAATCGAATCGGGCAACAGATACTTCGGGTCGGGATGAATCTCCAGTTTGATGAAGTTCGTCCCGAAGATTTCGCGACTCATGTGAGCGGCAAGTACCGCCTCTTTGGCGTTTCGCACACCGGATGTGTTGGGCAACAGTTGTACTTGTTCGCGGTTAATGTGCGTCAACATATCATCGGTTGCCTCGTTCATCATATTTACTCGTTTCATAGCCACAGTAATCATCTGTGACTCGGAAGCCAAGATAGCTCTCTGCATATCCTCGGGCGAAGAGAACTTTCCGGTTCCCACGAAGAGTCGTGATGTAAACTCGCGACCTCCGATTTTCAATAAATCTGTCATACGTTATTATATATATAGTGTATCAATAAATATTCTACCATTCGTTTGCTTTCATTGGCATACGCTCCAAGAAACGTCGTGTGGCATCTTCCGGCGATGCCTCGTGTACAATTGCACCACTGATAGCAATGCCGTTCACCCCTGTAGCGAGAAGCTCTGCCACATCCTCCACCGTGATACCTCCAATTGCCACCACCGGAAGATGGATGTCGTTGCGTGCCATCCCGTCAAGGATCTCCCGGTATCCGTATAGTCCCAACGTGGGTGCCAATCGTTTCTTGGTTCGTGTGAAACGAAACGGACCGATTCCCAGATAGTTGACAGGAGACTTCGATAGATGTATCACATCTTCTAGCGTATTGGCGGTGCCACCGATAATAGCACTTTCGCCCAATATCTTGCGAGCCTCCGCCGGTGGCATATCCAACTTGCCCAGGTGGATGCCGTCCACCTGCAATGCTTTTGCCAACTCCACTCGGTCGTCGAGCAGTAGGGTGGTGTTTGTCGCTTGGCATAACGGTTGGAGAACCTTTATTACGGCACGCACTTCATTATCCGTCGCCTCCTTCATGCGTACTTGTATCCATCGGCATCCGCCACGGATTGCAGCCTGCGACTGACTAATGATTTCTTCTACGGACGTACCGTCGGTAATAAGTTGTAACATATACTATCCTCCGTTGGCTGCTTTAATAATCAATACAAAATCACCCTCGTTCAGAATGTGCGTAGCCCAATCGTCGCGCGTTACCAACTCGTTGTTGACTGCTGCAGCTATACCGCCACGTCCCGTTGGAATCTTTTCCAGCAAGGCAATGACATCTTCCAGGGTAGCGTGCTCATCCACCACTACCGTCTTGTTGTTTACTTTGATATTCATAATTTTATGGAATTGTAAAGATGATAAATAGGTCCGTGTCCGCTTCCTAGACGATACTCCGCTCCGGCTTCGATAGCTTTCGAAAGCCAGTGTACAGCCGTTCGTACTGCCTCCTCAAGGGGAGTACCTTTTGCCAGTAGGGCAGCTATGGCACTGGAGAGGGAACAGCCGGTGCCGTGCGTGTTGGTTGTAGAGATATAGGGATGGGAGATTTCTTCAATGGTACCATCCGGCATTGCCAGTACATCGGTTAGTACATCCGTTTGCGGAAGATGACCACCTTTTAGCAAGACAGCTATATCATAGTCGTAACTCATTTGTTGCGCCAATGTCCGCATTTCGCCGGGAGTATGTGCTAGCACACCTGTTAGCCTTGCCGCTTCCGGGAGGTTGGGCGTTAATAGTGTGGATAGAGGAATGAGATGTTCACGCAGGAGGGTGGGGTAGTCGTCGTCGCTCAGTCTGTGTCCGGAAGTGGAAACCATCAACGGGTCGACCACAACGGAATGAACAGAATACTTTCGAAGTACCTCTGCAATAATTCTCAAAGATTTACCATTTGGTATCATACCAACTTTCACGGCGTGCGGTAGCACATCCGAGAATACGGCGTCGAGTTGTGCACGCAGCATCTCCGGCGAAGTTGGTTCTACTTGCATTACGCCGCATGTGTTCTGGGCAGTTAGAGCAGTAATCACCGTCATGGCATACACTCCATGAGCGCAGCAACTCTTGATATCCGCTTGCACCCCGGCTCCCCCAATACTGTCGGAGCCTGCAATAGATAAAACGGTTTTGTAGGTCTTCATCCTTTTTTTATTTAGTCTCAGGGATGATGAGACACGATGAAAGACTTCTCTATGGATAGATAATTCCTATACACAAACCGAGAGCATCACACCGTTTAAGTATGATTCTCGATGTGAATAGCTCTTCACACATTCCCTACATCGGCATTACCCGCATCAGGTTCGAAGGGTATCATCTCAGCCTCGACAAGTGTCGAAACACCCCTAAGTATTATTATCAACGCCGCAAAGGTAGAGATTTTTTTCTGAATACCTAAACAGATACTAATAAATTCGGCTTCCGTTAACGCTATTTAATAAATCAATGTAAACCGTATATGCAAACAATAAACATTCATCTCCTTTCTTGTCTATACAAGAACTATGTGTCGACGCAAATATTTGTCGTAAAATGCGGCAGTTTACGAAAAAATTGATACCTTTGCACCCCGAAATAGGAACAATTGTAAAGTAAAAACCCGTCAAAAGATAAAAAGATGAATATGGAAACCGTACAACACCTTGTTGACAGTGTACAAGATTTTATGTGGACCTACATCAATATGGGGCTGCTCGTGGCATGCGCCCTGTATTTCACCCTCCGTACCCGCGGCATTCAGTTTCGTATGATTGCCGAGATGGTGCGCATGATGTTTCGTCCCGAGAAACCATCCAAGGATAGTACACAGAAACATATCTCCTCCTTCCAAGCCTTTATCGTAGCCCTGGCATCGCGCATAGGCACCGGTAATATGGCAGGAGTGGCTACGGCAATAAGCGTGGGCGGACCGGGTTCCATCTTCTGGATGTGGGTCATGGCACTCTTCGGCTCTGCTACGGCGTATGTGGAATCTACCCTGGCACAGTTGTACAAGCGTCGCGGCAAACACTCCTTCTTCGGCGGTCCCGCCTACTATATGAAGTATGGTCTGCACAGTCCGGCTACGGGCGTGATATTCAGCGTGCTGATGATTCTTACTTTCGGATGGGCAAACAACGCCTCCCAGAGTAACACCATAGCCTTGGCGTGCGAACAAGCATTTCGTATACCCGTGGAATATATGGGTATAGCCCTCACCGTTTTGGCACTCTTTGTGGTGTTTGGCGGTATTCACCGCATAGCCCGCGTAAGCGAGGCAGTGGTTCCCTTCATGGCAATACTCTATCTGTTTGTGGCAGTAGGCGTCTTAGCGTTTAACTTCCACAAGATACCCACCGTCTTTACCATGATTGTAGAGAATGCCTTCGGCTTCGGACAGTTTGCCGGCGGTTCGCTGGGTACCATCGTGGCAATGGGCGTGAAACGTGGACTCTTCAGCAACGAGGCAGGTGAAGGCTCCGCTCCGAATGCAGCGGCAACCGCTACGGTAAGTCACCCCGTGAAACAGGGACTTATCCAGGCATTGGGCGTGTACACGGATACCCTTGTGGTATGCTCCTGCACCGCATTCATTATTCTCTGTAGCGGGGTAGACTACACGGCAAGCAACGGTATACAGCTGACGCAGAATGCTATGACGGCAGAGATAGGGGAGTTTGGTAATCCGTTTGTGGCCATCACGATATGGATGTTTGCGTTCAGCACCATCATTACCAATTGTTACTATGGGGAAACCAATCTACTGTACTTTACGCAGAGCAAAGTAGCACTCTATGGTTATCGCGCCATGTCCTGCGGATTCGTTATGTTTGGCGCACTCATGAGTTTGGAACTAACATGGAGCATCATAGATTTGTGTATGGCACTGATTACAATATGCAACCTTACCGCCATCGTAATCCTCTATCCCAAGGTACACAAGCTAACCAAGGATTATGTGGCGCAGCGCAAGGCACACAAAGACCCGGTGTTCCGCAAGTCTACCATGCCCGAGATTGCTGCCGAACTGGAAGGATGGGAATAACGGTGTGCAAACAGCTCCGTATTTGCACACCGTTATGTCCCGGAATCGGGGGCACTCCCGGAGACTAGTTCTCCTTAAGTGATTCCTCCGAAATTCCTTTCAAACCCTTACACCGGATAATCTCTTCCACCTTCTCGTTGTCCGGCGAACGGAAGATGAGGATACCCTTGCCCCCCAGGAGGAAAGAATACAGATATGAAATCTGCACCCCCTCGGAAGCAAACTCAGCAATAACATCCGATGCACATCCCGGACGATTCTCCAGTGCGATGGCGAACACATCCGACAACGTCACCGCAACTCCCGCCTCCTGTAGCACCAAATAAGCCCGCTTAGGCTCGTTGCAGATGATGCGGAAAATACCGTAGTCCAACGTATCTGCTATGGTCGATGCAATCAACTGAATGCCTGCCCCCTTGAGCAACTGCAATACCTTGACCAACGTACCCGACTTGTTTTCTATAAAAATGGATAATTGATTGATTGTCATAGTGAAATCCTTTTTTTAGTGAAACCTTATAACTCCTTCAAAAAGTTGCGCATATCCTTTACACGCTGCGCCTTACCCTCCGATACGGGAAGTGTGCCCGGCGGTACCAATTTGACGTGTGGAGTGAGCAAAATCTCATCGTGCAAGCGACTCGCAATCGCCTTGTTCAGCAACTGCAACCTACTGTAATCGTCCGTAAACGATTCGCGGCTCAACTCCACCTCTACCGTCATGAAATCATTGCTACCCTCCGTCTGGAGCGTTACCAAATAGTTGTTACCAAGCTCCTTGAACTGCATAAGCACCTGCTCTATCTGTATGGGGAAAATGTTGACACCACGCAGCACAATCATATCGTCCGAACGACCCTGCATACGGTCTATCTTTCGGTGATGTCTGCCACATGGACACTCTCCCGGAAGGAAGCGTGTGAGGTCACGCGTACGATAGCGCAGCAACGGCATAGCCTCGCGGTTCAAGGTTGTAAGCACCATTTCGCCCAATTCCCCATCCGGTACCGGCTCCAGCGTCTCCGGGTTGATAATCTCCACCAGATAATAGTCTTCCCAAATGTGCATACCGTTCTGCTCCTTGCACTCGAATGCCACACCCGGACCACACATCTCCGACATACCGAAGGAGTTGTACGCCTTCACCCCCAGCATCTCCTCGATGCGCAAGCGCTGTTCGTGGCTATGTGGTTCGGCACCAATAGCCAGGATGCGCAGTTTGGTATCTCTACGCGGGTCAATACCCTCCTCCTGCATCACCTCATAGATGCGAGTAGCGTAGCTCGGAATGGCGTGTACAACGGTGGTACCGAAGTCTGTCATGAATTTAATTTGGCGACGTGTGTTACCTGCTGCCGCCGGAATGGTAAGCATACCCACCTTCTCGGCACCGTACTGGAAGCCCAGACCACCGGTAAACATACCGTAGCCGGAGGAGTTCTGGAATACATCCTCGGGACGGGCACCCACCATCCAGAGATTACGTGCCACTTGGTTTGCCCATTCGTCCAAGTCCTTTTGGGTGTGTAGGATAACCGTAGGGTTGCCTGTGGTACCACTAGAGGAGTGCAAACGTACACACTCTCTCAACGGTACCGATGCAATGCCAAACGGATAGGTATCGCGCAGGTCTTGCTTGGTGGTAAACGGAATCTTACGTATATCGTCTAAGGTTTGAATATCCTCGGGAGACAATCCGTTCTCCTCGAAGCGTTTCTTGTAGAAAGGAGAGGACATACAGTGACGCACGGTTTTCTTGAGACGTTCCAGTTGGAGTGCTTCAATCTCGTCGTGCGACATGGTTTCCTCTTTGGGATTAAAATAGTCTGAATAACTCATTTCTAGTTTTTTATGATTGTTTTTTATAACATTCAAAGATATGTTCCACCTTTGTCCGGTTCTTCAGCGGGGTGATAAGTGAAACCAGTGGCACCACAGCAAAACCGCCTACCATGGCGATAGCACCGCAGTTGATGGGGTTGATGGGGTTGCCCATCAGCATATTGATGGTGGTAAGTCCCACGCCCCACGCAAAGCACGCCCACACCGATGCCGTGGTGATGCGCTTGCTGTACAGTCCCAGTAGGAAGGGAGCCAGGAATGCGCCCGCTAGTGCGCCCCAGGAGATACCCATCAGTTGGGCAATAAACATGGGTGGGTTGAGCGCAATCATCAGGGAGATGACTATGAAGAATACAATCAACACACGCATTACCACTACCTTACGGCGCTCTATCTTCTCTGCTATCTCATCGTCTATGGAACCGCCTTTTACCTCGTCTGCCGTACTGGCTTTATCACGATAGATAAGGTCGAGCGTCATGGTAGAGGAGGAGGTGAGTACCAGGGATGCCAGGGTAGACATACTGGCGGAAAGCACCAATAGCACCACGAGGGCTATAAGAATATCTGGGAGTGTCTCGAGCATGGAGGGGATGATGGCATCGAAATCGTATCGTCCGTTTGGCTTCAAGCCCGGTTCGCCGAAGAGTCTGCCGAAACCGCCCAAGAAGTAGCATCCTCCGGATACTACCAGTGCAAATAGGGTGGAGATGATGGTTCCACGCTTTATGGCGCCTTCGTCGGTAATGGAGTAGAACTTACCTACCATCTGCGGTAATCCCCATGTTCCCAAGGAGGTAAGTACGATGACTCCAAACAAACTCAACGCATTGGGACCGAACCAGGAGGCAAAGTCGCCTGCTGTAAAGTTGGCATAGAGCGGGTCTTGGGAATCCATCGCTGTGGGGACGGCTGCTTGCATCTTGTGGTAAGCCTCTGTGAGCCCTCCTTGTGCATTGAGTACCGCTGCAATCACCACTACGATGCCCACCAGCATCACTATACCTTGTATAAAGTCGTTGATAGCTGTTGCTTTGTATCCGCCTAGAATCACGTAGGCGGCTGTAAGGATTGCCATAATTACCACGCAGTATTCGTAGGGGATGCCGAATCCCATCTCAAAGAGTCGGGAGATGCCGTTATAAACGCCTGCTGTATATGGTATTAAGAAGACGAAGGCAATAATAGATGCCACAATACGTAGTCCCTGACTGTTGTATCGTGTGCCAAAAAAGTCGGGCATGGTGCGGCTGGAGATGTGTTGTGTCATGAGTTTTGTGCGTCGTCCCAGTACCATCCAGGCTAGAAGGGAGCCTATAACGGCGTTGCCTATTCCTATCCAGGTGGAGGCCATTCCGTATTTCCAACCGAACTGTCCGGCGTAACCCACGAATACTACGGCAGAGAAGTAGGAGGTTCCGTAGGCAAAGGCTGTTAGCCAACCGCCCACTGCTCGTCCGCCGAGTACGAATCCGTCGACGGAGGAGGATTGTTTGCGTGAATAGATTCCTACTCCGATCATGATGCCGAAGAAGAGAATCGTCAGGAGAATTTTTATTAACATAGTGTTTCTCGTTTTGATTATTATAAATAAGGTGTGTGCGGTTCACTTAACGCACTATCGCCTGCAAAAATAATATTTTTTTTGCAAAAACGTATTTATATAATGAAAATAAAACGTTTAAGGTGCTGTTTTTTTTGAGAATACGCTATGTCTTTATCCCTTTTACTTTTCTTCCGACATTTCACGATTGTATTG
>CAYOKO010000067.1:8087-10832 GCA_964404555.1 uncultured Bacteroidaceae bacterium
ACATATAGATTCGTTTTTACTAAAAGAAATAGAACGTGATGGAGTGTATATCTTCTGAAGGTTCTAGAGTCTTGTTCCTATTTCTTCTTCGGCTGTTTATTAAATCGATACACTACGTGGAACATAGCGTATCGGGGGATGCTGTTCACCCATATTTCGGTACGCCCCTGACTGTTGAGACTGTAGGAGATGTTGGAGAGATTGCCTAGAATGTCGAAACCGTCCAGGGAGAGGATGAGGCTCCCCTTTAGGAAGGATCTGGACAAACGAGCATTCCAAACCAATTCATGCGAGTTCATGGACGCATCGTTGTAACCACTGCGGATATGCTCCGTTAGGTCGGTAGAAAGCTCCAAGTCGAAAGGCAACTTTAAGAGAGCTGAAGGACCGAACTCAAGTTCGGCAGTATTGATGTTCTCGAAGTCCGTCCTAGAACCGGTGTAGTGCGACAATGTTATGGAACTCGTGAAACCTATCTGATGCTTCCCTAACAAGTAGTAAAGCTTCATCATGTTTGAAAAATTGTACAAGTGAACGGTATTCTTCTGCGGTTCGCTCGCACCCTCCACACCAATCAAGTCGGAATTGTCGAAAAAGTTGAAGCAGAGATTGTCGTATATTGTCCACTTCTTGGTCTTTCCAAAAGGCGTGGAGAGGAACGCACCGATGCTCGTAACATGATTTCCGTTTACGTTTTGAGGCGTAATGGTGCGGACACCCGTCACTTTGTCGTAAACATACCCTTGGGCAATGTCATTGAAAATCGTTCTGTGACCTATCCACGTCATCAACATCTCACCCGTGCCATCGAACCAATTGCGCTCGTGATACTCCAACATGATTTCGTGTGTAGTGGTGTTCTTCAAAAACGGATTCCCCTTACGTATGTTGAGCGGGTCGGAATCGTATGTAACCTCCACCATATCCAGCAGCGACGGGGTGCTAACAAGCATATTGTATTTTACTTTGACAATGTGTTTCCAATTCTTACTCTCATACTTAAACGCAAAAGAGGGCGTCCAGAACCATGAGTGATACCCCTTCCGGGCGTAAGTAGAACCGTGGTAGTACATCTTCTTGTCTTGATAATTGGCATTGCCGGTGAGGTCGAACGTGAGGTCACCCTTCTCAAGACTCCTCTTGAAAAAGAGTTGCAACGCACCGGTATGATGGGTGATGTATTCGGTTGCAGTATAGCTGTTGGGAGCATCCAGCGCAGAGAGCAGTTCCTCGGTGGAGGAGGGGAGCAGTCCCAAAGCAGTCTCTTCGCTGTCCATCCCATAGAGCTGTTCCAGTCGATACAATGCATGGGTGGTGTTGCGGTATGTGCGCTTTATGGCATACAGCGGACGGATGGTTAGGTCGCGGTGAGTACCCACCTTGCGATAGTATTTTATGTCACCTCCCAAAGAGTATCCTTTGTTGGGAGTGTTGAAGAATCGATTCCGGAAATCCGTCGGAGTGGAGGGATAGAAGAATGAAGTGTGGTCGTAGGATTCGTTCCGAGCGTTGTCGTAGGAAGCGTATGCATACCATCCCAGTACATCGTCGGCATTTTTTGACAACCTGAGTGTGGCATTGACATCGACACCGGTGTTGTAGGAATGCCCTCTGTCATACTTCCTTTTGCTCTGTTGGTTAAGGAGAATCTTGAGCAGTTGGGTAGACGCACCTACTCTGCGCAGACTGTCTTGTAGAGCGTAGTCACTCTGTACGTTCTCGTAGAATGCACCGTATAGATAATCGGAGTTTCGATGGTATCTGTTGTAGTTGAATTTGGGCTCAATGCTGATGTTGTGCTGCTTGTCGCCTCCCCATTTCAAGAGAAGTTTGTGTGCAGTGCTCAAGGTACAGTTTCGGTTGTTGGTATTCGTCCAAGAGCGTTCGTAAGTATCTCCGCCGGAGAGGAAGTTCTGTACGGAAGTCCGGTCGCTATAATCGTTGTCCGTATGTAACACCTGGGCGTTTCCCTCGGCAGTAAAGCGAGAGTCCTTGTCGTACACACCGTAATCTATTCCTGCCGTCTTGGTAGCCGTCAGTCCGCCACCGAGATCCGATGGCGACCATTCACCCGCATCACCGGGCTTGCGAGAGTCGTTCAAGTTGTTCATGTTTCCGTAGACGGAGATGCGTGAGTGGGGGGTGAAACGCATTAAGAATAAGCGTTCCGCATAGCGGTCATTCGTCCCAAGACTCAGTTCCGCATTGCCGTTCCAGCCTATTTGGTATTCACGCTTGAGCGTAACATCCATGACATATCGTCCCTCTTGCACCTTCTCCTTTAGAACCTTGTTCAGTTCCGTATCTTCCTCGTAGACCTGCACATTGTTCACTTTGTATGCCGGAAGGTTCTCCAGCAACACCTTGTTCTTCCCCTTAAAGAAGTCCTTTCCGTTGAGCAGAAGGTTGTCTACATATCTGTTGTTTACGTAGATGCGTCCATCCTCCTTTAGTTCGACCCCCGGGAGTTGCCGAATGAGTTCGTCCAGCATGGAACCTTTACCCAGTCGGAAGGCACTTGCATCGTACACCAAGGTGTCTTTACGAAAGAGAAACTTTACTTTCGTTGTCGTAACAACCACCTCGTCCATCCGGATCTCCTGCGCTTGTGCAGCCGTGGAGCTGCAAAGGCAAAGCAGAAGTAGAAACAGATATGCTTTCTTCATCTTTATTTCTTTTTAGGCTGTTTATTAAGATGATACACTACATGGAACATGGCATAGCGGGGAATGCTGTTTACCCAAG
>CAYOKO010000068.1:0-10821 GCA_964404555.1 uncultured Bacteroidaceae bacterium
TTGAGTGCTCCTGCAAGTTGTGACCTTCTCCCGGAATGTAAGAGTTCACCTCCTTAGAGTTTGTCAAACGGACACGAGCGACCTTACGCATCGCTGAATTAGGCTTCTTCGGCGTAGTGGTGTAGACACGAATACATACTCCACGACGCTGCGGACAGCTGTCCAACGCAGGAGACTTACTCTTGTCTTCCAATACCGCTCTACCTTTACGTACTAATTGTTGAATAGTAGGCATTTTGTTCTAATTTTTAAGTTTATATATTTATTATTTTTTGAATTCAAATTTGTCCTGACAAGGCATACTACGCCTTTCGGACTGCAAAGGTACGAAATATTTTCGGAACAGCAATACGCTCAATAGGTTAAATTCACGAACAGCCCTCAAAATAGTCGAAATTCATTAGGTTTTTTGAGTTCTTTAACGTGCGTTTTGACTTTTTATGTCGACTATTTGATGCATTCATGTCAAAACAAGGAAAAGTCGACACCTCATCTAAAAGCAAGATAACCCACAAAAGAACCGTAAAACGATGATAAAAAGAATGGGTATAAACGATGTTATATACACTTATATTCTTGTTCAAGAGAGGTAAGCATAGGTAAAACATAAGCTATATATAAATAAGGTGTAACAAATCTTCCGTCCCAAAATTCGCCACAATCCATCCCTAATTCCACACAATCGCATCAACAAACTAAAAATAAAACTCACACTTATTTGGAACATTCGTTTTTTTAAACTATATTTGCCGAATCGTAAATTTATGAAAGAGCAATGAGACATCTAACATTCTTTTCCGCAGCTGCGTTTATCGCAATCGCATCCTTCCTACTGTCAGCATGTAACCAAGACAAGAAGAAAGATAGCAACACCGATGATTCCTCCACAATCCTCTCCGGCATTGTAGACTCATTTGATGGCGACAAAGCCCTCGAAACCGACGAGAACGGCAAACCACTAACGCAAGCCGCCGACTTTGAATACACCGGATTGGATGGTTCAAGCATCACATTATCAGAAATAATCAAAGAAAAAGAATACATAGTACTCGACTTCTGGGGTACTTGGTGCAAGTGGTGCATAAAGGGCATCCCGGAAATGAAGAAATACTATAAGAAATACAACACCAGAGTTGAATTCATCAGCATCGCCTGCTACGACGATGAAGCACAGGTGCGCAAACTCGTACTCGCCGAAGAGATGGACTGGAAGCACATACTCAACGATGAGAATACCCCCGAGAAAGATTTAACGCAATCCTATAATATCCAAGGATTTCCGACCAAGGTCATCATCAACTCCAAGGGAAATATTGTAGCTAGCTACGAGGGAGAATCCAACGATTTCTACGAAAAATTGGACGAACTCTTGAAGTAACATCGGTAAGAAAACTATGGAGAATGCCCCATCGCACCTCATTGTCTACAAAGCATCGGCAGGTTCCGGCAAGACCTTTACCCTTGCCAAAGAGTATATTAAAATACTCATACTCAATCCGGACGACTATAAACACATCCTTGCCGTAACCTTTACCAATAAAGCCACCGCCGAAATGAAGGAGCGCATCCTGAGCCAACTCTACGGCATAGCCAAAGGTCTAAAGGAAAGCGACTCCTATCTTAAACTTATCTGCAACGAGCTGCACATCAGTCCCGAGCACGTTCGCACACAAGCAGATATCGCACTTCGTAAACTTACTCACGATTACAGCAATTTATGGGTAGTAACCATTGACAGTTTTTTTCAGAGCGTCATGCGCAATATGGCTAAAGAATTGGACCTCGGCACCCGTATGAACATCAGTCTTGATACCGAAAACGCCCTTAACGAAGCGGTTGACACCCTCATTAACAACCTCACTCCTACCTCTCCGGAGATGTTATGGATGCTGGAATATATGGAAGAGAAAATCGAAGCTGACGGCAAATGGAACGTCATGGGCGAGATAAAGAACTTTGGTCGAAAACTCTTCGAAGAGCCCTATATGCTTCGTGGCGCTACCACTCAGAAGAAGATACGTGAGAATCCCGAGTGCGTAACATCCTACAAAAAAGAGATGAAGCAACTCGAACAAGATGCCATGGAACAGATACAAAAGTGCTGCGGCACCTTTTTCGAAACACTGGAGCAGAACGGTATTTCCCCTACGGATCTCAAAGGCAACGGCGAAAAGGAGGGGTACACGGCAGGCTTTTTCCGCAAACTTCAACGCGGGGAACTCACCGATAGAAGCAAGGCGAACCCCATTTGGGGAAAATCCGTTGCCGCAGCTGCAGAAAAGAGCGAGGAGTGGACGACTAAGAGTCTGAAAAAGACTAATCCACAACTCTTCAACACCATTCTGCAAGTTGCCGAAGCTCCCCACGGACTCCGCCAACAACTCTGCGAAGCCAACGAACTCCGACAGAAGGTTTCCATCCTTATAAATAGCTGTCAACTAAGCGCCAAATACCTTAACCGTATGCGCTTGCTCGACAGCATAGACACCTCGCTTACCCAGCTCAACAAAGCACACAACACATTCCTTTTGGCTGCTACCAACCGATTGCTACAAAGTATCATAAGCGACGATGACTCCAGCTTCATCTTCGAACGCATAGGTGCCAACATACACTACCTTATGATTGACGAGTTTCAAGATACCAGTGGAATGCAGTTCAGCAACTTCAAAATACTGCTACGCGAAGGGCTCTCCAACGGCTATAACAGTCTGATAGTGGGCGATGTAAAACAAAGTATCTACCGTTGGCGCAACGGAGATTGGAGTCTTTTGGCCTCCCTCACCCCCAAAAACGATACCTTTGGTGAGGGACGTATCCTTACCCGCGAGATGAAGACCAATTGGCGTTCCACCAAAGACATCATAGGCTTCAACAACCTCTTCTTTGAAAGACTGATACATGCCATCGAAGAGCGGCAGGTCGACACATTGGAACCGGAATATATAGAGAAAATTAAATCCGCCTATAGCGATGTTGCACAAGAATGGAGCGGACACGAAAGCGGTGGATACGTAGATGCCACCGTGCTTCGCCGAGGTGACGAAGAGAAAGACGAACGTATGCTCGAGGCACTACGCAATCGCATCCTTTGGTTGGTAGAAGAGCAACACATCCCTCAAAACGATATCGCCGTTCTCTTCCGCACCAACAAAGACATAGCCCTCACCGCCGACTCTCTGCGAGAGGAAATGAAAGCCCACGGAATTAGCCTCGTATCCGACGAAGCCTTTCTACTAAAGAGCAGTCAAACCATACAGCTCATCATCAGTGCCCTCCACGTACTCTGCGAGCGGAGCGACGAAAGTCTCTCCCTCTATCGAGTGGAGCTCACCTTATTATATTATACACTCAACGAACTCCCCCTCCAAGGTGTACCCGATATCATTGAGCATCCCGACCGCTATCCCCTACCCTCCCAGTACAACGACGCACGCGAAGCCCTACGCCGTATGCCGCTCTACGACCTCATAGAGCATCTATATGTAACACTCGTTCACCGAGACACACACGAAGACGAATACATCTTTGCCTTCCTCGATGGCGTCACCGAGTACCTCAACGAGTCCCCATCGGACATTGAACAATTCCTCAAGTATTGGGACGACCGAATGTCCACCCAAGCCATCCCCGCCGGGCGACTCAACGGCATCAAGCTCCTCTCCATCCACAAGTCCAAAGGACTGGAGTTCCCCACCGTCATCGTCCCCTTCTGTGATTGGATTATTTCTCAACGCGAGGACATCTGGTGTACCCCGCAACAAGCACCCTGGAATCAATTCGAGCTACTCAGCATCAGCTCCGGACGTAAGATGAAGGAATCCATATACACCCACGACTATCAAAAGGTATATATGGAACAACTCGTCGACAGTCTAAATATGCTCTACGTAGCCTTCACCCGTGCCAAAAATCACCTTTTCATCATAGGCGAAAAGAAACCCTCCAAACAGTCTGGAGCAGAAGAGAGTTTCACCACCGCCACCGATATGCTCCTGGCAGCCCTCGACTTCGGCGAACCCGATGCCGAAACCGGCGACCGTACCTGCACGTATGGCACCTTTAGCACATTCCCTAGTGACGAAGAAACAAGACACGAAATCAACCCTCTCTCCTACAAAGGCGATATGCTACGCGTACCCATGAGCAGCTCACTCACCGGATACGAGTTCCGACAGAGTAACCAATCCAAGGAGTTCGTACAGCTCAATGAAGAGAGCGACGACCGCGAAGCCTACATACAACAAGGCAACCTACTGCATCACATATTCAGTTTGATAGAAAAGATAGACGACATTCCCGGTGTGCTCCAAGACCTCAAGATAAACGGATTCTTCAGCACCACCGTCAACCTGCAAGACATACAGCACAAGTTGGAACACATCCTGCAAGACCCCACCGCACGCAGCTGGTTCGACGGCAGTTGGCGTGTCTACAACGAATGTTCTATCCTCGTAAAGGGCGAAGCCGAAAAACACCTCCGCATGGATCGAGTCATGATGAACAACAATGAAATCATTGTTGTAGACTACAAGTTCGGTCAACGCAAAGATAAGAAACACATAGCACAAGTAAAACGATATATGGAAAAGATAGCCGCCATCGAGCACCTGCCCGTAAGCGGATATCTATGGTACCTCAACGACCGCATCAACGAGATAGTACCTGTATCATAACCATTTAACGAACAACGGTATGACAAAGAGTTTTCTAGAGATAGTAGCACAAGACGTGTACAACAAATGGGGGAACAATCTGAAAGACACCGCCATCATCTTTCCCAACAGACGAGCACATCTATTCTTCGAGGAGTATCTCTCCCACTGCAGCGAGAAAGACCTATGGTCACCCCGCTACCTCACCATTAGCGAACTCTTCAGCAGTCAGACCATCGGTCTACAGGTGACCGACAGCATAGAATTGGTATGCGAACTCTACAACATTTACCAAGAATCCCCCGGCACCGAGGAGACACTCGACGAATTCTACTTCTGGGGGGAGACACTCCTAGCCGATTTCGACGATGCTGACAAGAACCTAGCCTTCGATTCCGAAGCCGAGAACCACAATTTAGCCCCCAACGAGAAAAATCTGGGGAAAGCCCGATTACTCTTTCAGAATCTCCAAGACCTCAAGGAGATAGAGACCGATTTTCTCACCGAAGAGCAGAAGGAATCACTGGAACAATTCTTCAAGAACTTCAAGCGAGAGAAGAGCGATACCCTCATTAAGAAACGCTTCAACAAAGTATGGAACAATCTCGCCGACATATACCTACGCCTACGCAAAAGGCTCTACCACAAGGGACTAGCCTACGAGGGTATGCTGGAGCGCATTGTGGTAGAAGAGATGCTACCCGGCAATCTACCGCAAGAACGCTATATCTTTGTCGGTTTCAACGTGTTGAATGAAGTGGAATCCACACTCTTTCGCAAGCTGAAAGTCGCCGGCAAAGCACATTTCTACTTTGATTACGATGAATCCTATCTCCGCGAAGACCACGAAGCCGGCACCTTCCTCCGCACAAACATACTACGTTTTGGCAACGAACTCTCCCGCCCCATTGCCGAGCGAGAGGAGGTGTACTTCAATGCCTTAAAGCCCAAGAAGATACGATTTATCTCCTCTGTCACCGAAAACGGACAAGCCCGTCTGCTTCCATCCTGGATTGAACGCCACACCGTTCCCCCCACAGAATCCAACGGCTATGGACGTGAAAATGCTATTGTCCTCTGCAACGAACTGCTACTAGGTTCCGTCATCCACTCCCTCCACAGCGACAAATATCCCCGTCTCAAGGTCAATGTCACCATGGGATACCCCCTTACACAGACTCCGGCATTCAGCTTTATCACCTCGCTGTTCGAGCTGCAAACCGCCGGCTACAACCTTGCCACTCATCGTTTCTACTTCAAGCAAGTGAGTGCCGTTCTGCGTCACCCTTATATACGCACGCTACTCCCCCACGAGGCAGACTCTCTGTTGGAGTATCTCACCTCCAAAAACCGTTTTCTTCCCGACTTCAAAGATCTAACAAAAGACGAGGAAGAGACCCTAACCGGTGTACGCCGTTCCGACATCTTCCGCCTGCTACAGGAAGAACCCGGAGATACCTACGAGCAACAACTCTCACTCCTGGACTACATACTAGACCTACTCCGCAAGACCGCCAAGTTACCACAAGCCAACAAAGGAGAAGACTTCAACGAACAACTCTACGCCGAAGCACTCTTTAAAGGTTATCAAACCGTTAGCCGTTTCCATAACCTAGTAGACAGCAAGCTCCTGCAAGTAAGCAACTATATGCTAGGTCGTCTGCTGGAAAAAGTACTCTCCGGCATCTCCATCCCCTTCCACGGCGAACCCGCCATGGGACTCCAAGTGATGGGAGTACTCGAGACTCGCAACCTCGACTTCAGTCACCTCATCCTGCTCTCCGTCAACGAGAAGCAATTACCCAAGAGCAGCAGCGACACCTCCTTCATTCCCTATCATCTACGCAAAGCCTTCGGGCTCACCACGTTGGAGAAGAAAAATGCCGTCTACGCCTACTACTTCTACCGACTGATGCAACGCGCCGAAGATATAACCCTCGTCTACAACAACTCCACCTCCGGAATGAACACCGGCGAGATGTCACGTTTCATGCTACAGTATCTAGTGGAGTCCCCCAACCGCATAGAGCAATACTACCTACGTGCTGGCAGCGATACCCCCGAACAGGGAGAACTCTTTACCGATGATAGCGCATCCGAAACAGCAGAAGTTGTGGGCAAAACCGACAAGATGATGACCCAGCTCTGGCAACGGTGTAGCGGAGAGCGATTCCTCTCCCCCACCGCCCTCAACGGTTACCTCAACTGTCCATTACAATTCTACTACAAGTTCATCGCCGGACTAGCAGTAGAAGATGAAGTGAGCGAAGATATAGAAGCAAACGACTTCGGAAGTATGTTCCACAAGACAGCAGAACTTATATACAAAGAAGTAATGGCACGTCCCGACCTCCCCACCGAGTTGCAACTTCACAAACTCTTAAACGATCGCAGCCACCTGCACATCACCCAACTCGTAGACCAATCCTTCCGCGAAGAATTCTTCCACATAGGCAAAAAAGAATCACTCACCTATAACGGACTACAACTTCTCAACCGCCAAGCCATCATCCACTACATCTGTCGTCTGCTCGAATTGGATTGCAAGATGGCAGAAGAGCAAGGATTACGTTGCACGCACACCGAGGAGAAGGTACACTTCGGAGTAAAACTCTCCTCCGGCAAAGAAGTACAAATCGGTGGTATCGTAGATCGCCAGGACATAGTAGGCGAGAAAGGCGACCCCACCCATCCCGCTGCCTATCGCATCATAGACTATAAGACGGGAGGAAAAACAGCAAGTTTCGCTGGTATGGAGGAGCTATTCAGCAAGCAAGGTAAGTCACACGTAGGTCATATTTTCCAGACCTTTTTATACGCCTGCATCAAAATAAACGATCTCATGAAAGAGTATCCCGATGGCATCCCCTATCGCATAGAGCCCCACCTTTTCTACACCCAAGAGATGTCGAAGCCGGATTTTGATTCGGTAATAAAGATGAACCGAGCACCTATCACCGATTTCATGGAACTATACGATGAGTATATGACACACCTGAAGGAGCTACTCGAGGAGATTTTCGACCCTTCCATTCCCTTCACACCAACCACGGAAGAGAGTCACTGTACCTTCTGCGATTTTGTAAATATCTGCACAAGGAAGAAGTAACCGTAAAAAGCTCTGCCTCCAAAGAGGCAGAGCAACATACTTGGTAAAAAACATTTTAGTTTACTTCTTCTATTCTTTCTCGATAGGAATATGTGTGCAAATTTACAATTCAGGATTACAAATTCCTATTTTATTTCACCTCTTTGGTTGAGACTCCAGCGTTTAATGTCTGAATATGTCCGTTTTGTTTACGAAATAGAACATCCCGGATATTTACATCTTCATCAGACATACGAGAAAGAAAGAGCCTCCCCTTATTCATAGGAGAGACTCTCGAACATTAAAGTATGTCCCCCTTTTTATAGGGTGGGAAGAAGGGACAAATGGATTATTTGACAAATATCTTTTTCCCGTTGATAATGTAAATACCGGAAGACAGCTGAGCGATGCGTACCGCATCTGCAGACTTCAACAATAACCTACCACTCAAGCTATAGACATCGGCAGTACCACCACACTCGGCAAGTACATTTGCAATGCCCACCGGAACAATGGGTTCCCAAATTGCCGTAATAGTGGTATAGTATGCCGGCATAATGGAAGGAATCTCCTTATCCCAGCCAACGAATATATAACCCTCACGCGTCGGATCTTCAGGAGCCTCTACCGGAGTACCATAGTCCTGGTAAATGGTTGGAATCTCTGTTCCACCATCGGTCTTGAACCGGATGCTGAACTGCATCACCTCCCACTGTGCCACAAAGGTAATATCCTCATCGGGAGTAGTATCGCCCTGCTTATACGCCGGACTCCAACCTAGGAAGGTGTAACCCAACTTCGATGGATCCTTCGGCCCGTTTATTACCTCTCCGTAATCATAAGCACCCTCATTAACGATTTCACCGTCAACCTCAAACGCGATCTTATGATTGTTGATTTGCCACTTAGCCACAAAGGTCATATCCTGTGCAGGAACCTTCTCCGGAACTTCTGGTTCCCAGCCCAGGAAGGTATAACCCGTACGTGTCGGTGTCTTTACCTCAACCACGGTACCATATTCCAACTCTTCCGACCACGAAGTAGGCCATCCGCCGTTGGTATCGTAGGTAAAGATGTAAGGACGATCGGCTGTCCAAACAGCATTGTATGTCAAGTCGTGTGCCGGCATGGTGAGATATTCATCATCTGCAGCCCAACCTTGGAATACTAAGCCCTCATTTCTATCGTAAGCAGGAAACTCATCCGTCGGGATCTCCTCACCGTAGTTAATTGTGTAGGTCTCAACTATCTCCTCTCCGTTGACTAGCGTAACAACATAGCTTTTTACACTCCACTGTGCAGTATAAGTACCGGACTCTGTTGCCTTTTCCGGAAGTGCGGGAGTCCATGCTACGAAGGTGTATCCCTCACGCTCTGGGGTATCTACCACAACATTTTGGTTGTATTCAAAAGACTTTATCTCCTTCTTTTCGTCCGTCAGCACGAGTGTAAAGTCGTATGACTGAATCTTCCACTGAGCAGTGTACGTAACATTCTCTGCGGGAATGGTCGACGGAACCTCCGGATTCCACCCCACAAAAGTGTAACCGGTCTTGGTGGGAGCTGCCGGAGTGGTCACAGCCGTACCGTAGTCCTGCGTAATGGCTGCCACATTACTGCCGCCATCACTGTCAAAAGATAGAGTGTACTGGTTTATCTTCCATACAGCCTCTAGAGTAAGATTCTCTGCGGGTATGGTTGCCGGAACTTCCTTACTCCAACCTGTAAAAGTATAACCCTCCCGGGTAGGATTTGCCGGAGCCGTTACAGCCGTGCCATAGTCCTGCGTAATGGCTGCCACCTCACTACCACCCTTGGAGTCGAAAGTGATGGTGTACTGATTTATCTTCCACTGAGCGGTGTACGTAACATCCTTTGCGGGGATGGTTGTCGGAACCTCCGGACTCCACCCCGTAAACGTATAACCGGTCTTGGTAGGAGCCGCCGGAACGGTCACATTCGTACCGTAGTCCTGCGTAATGGCTGCCACATTACTGCCGCCATCGCTATCAAAAGACAATGTGTACTGATTGACCTTCCATACAGCTTCTAGAGTAAGATTCTCGGCAGGTATAGTTGCCGGAACTTCCTTACTCCAAGTTGTAAAAGTATAACCCTCCTTAGTAGGATTTGCCGGAGCCGTTACAGCCGTACCATAGTCCTGCGTAATGGCTGCCACCTCGCTACCTCCCTTGGAATCGAAGGCGATGGTATACTGATTTACCTTCCACTGAGCAGTGTACGTAACATCCTTTGCCGGAACCGTAACGCCCTCTACAAACGCTGGCTCCCAACCGGTAAAAGTGTAACCGGTCTTTGTGGGGGTTGTTGGTGTAGGAATGGTAGACTTATAGGTCAAAGGAGATACGGTGGTTGCGCCATCTACATCGAAAGTAACCTTAAAGGTATCCTCTGTAAAATTGGCTACGACATCAATACTCTTGGCTGATGCAAAGGTGTAGGGATTGTCCGTAGAGACCTCCTTACCGTCTACCGTCCAGTTTACAAACTTGTAACCTGCCACCGGAGACGCTGTCATCGTAACGGATTCGCCCTCTTCTATCTCAGCGACGCCGCCATCATACTTCACCGCGCCCTTCTCTGCATCGGCAGTGGTTGAAGTGATAGCGTAAGAACGATAGATGGTTACGTTGGAATAGTAATCATCCGGATAGTGAGCATCAATCGATGTATCTTCCTCGTTTAAACAGATATTAAAGACCTTTGCTGTAGCCGTTTTTGTTAGTGCTGCATTCTCCTCTACTTTCACTTCAAAAGCTATAACGGTACAGGTACCGGCACTAAATATGGTCTTGTTTCTCATATTAAAAAAAGCTATTGAGCATTGTTGGTCACTATTCAGATAAAGAGAGACATAATCAGACTGTGCACTTCTATAAACAGGGGTACCTTCTTCAGCTTCTTCATTGCGAACGAACTTCAAACCCTCAGGAAGCAATACTTTAAAGTCCGTAGCAATGATGTTTACATCAGATTTTAAGGTTACTTCCAGCCAACCCGTCTCACCGGGTTTCAGCCTCAGAGCATTGGACGACAATGCACATTCAGCCATTGCAG
>CAYOKO010000069.1:0-10599 GCA_964404555.1 uncultured Bacteroidaceae bacterium
TTTCTCTTCCATAATTGTTTTCTATATAAAGATGTATTTTCCTGTTTGCTAAATAAAAAAGAGTGACACGCCCACCACACTGATAATGGCTCCCAGTACCTCCTTGTAGGTAACGGGTTGCTTAAAGCACCAATGCGCCGGGGCGATGATGAAGATGGGGGTCAGCGCCATTAAGGTGGAGGCGATACCCGTCTCGGTGTATTGCACCGCCATGAGCGAGAGTGCTACGCCTATGAAGGGACCGGTAAAGGTTGCCCACCACGTCATGTGCATACTGCGACCATCCTTTAGCGCGGCTCCAAACTCGTGCCACTTACCTCGTACGCACAGCACCGCAATGAAGCCTATGGCTCCGGTGATGGCTCGTATAAAGGTGGCGGCAAAGGGCAACATGGTGATGGAATCGGCCATGTCTGCCGGGATGGAGGCTTCGTAATAGTTCATTCCCATCTTGCTGAGTACCAGTCCAACGCCCTGACCTACACCGGCTCCTATGCCAAAGAGGATGCCTCGCAACGGGAGTTTTAGGGCAATTTTGTGCGAATTGCCCTTGTGTAGCACGGAGATGCCTATACCGAAGAGGGTGATAAACATTCCGATGAGGGCTTGCAGGGAGAGGGTTTCTCCCAAGATAATCCAACCGAAAAGGGCGGCAGAGGGTGGGGCTAGGGTCATAAAGAGTTGACCGAAGCGGGAGCCTATCAGCATATAGGAGTTGAAGAGGCAGTAGTCGCCTAGCACATATCCTACAAAACCGGAGAGCGACAGCCAGCCCCAAGTGTGTGCATCGGTGTAGAGGGGCACGGGACTGCCTGTGACGCAAAGCATCGTAATGGATAGCAAGCAGAGTGACAGGCACATACGTATTACGTTGAGGTTCAAGGAGCCGATGCGTTTGCTCGCTACCTCGGCACAGAGAGCGGTTACCGTCCAGGAGATGGCTACGCTCAGGGCTATAAGTTCACCTGTGTACATGGGGCTATGCGTTTACGTGTTTAGAGGCCATTTTGTCTTTTAGTGCAAAGAGTGTGGCCAGGATGGTTCCGGAGATGGAGTGCCAAGCGCAACTGATGGCGCAGGGAACTACTGCCAAGGGACAGGTGGCGAGGAAGAAGCGGGTGGCTAGATTGGTGGCTAGTCCGGCATTTTGCATACCTACTTCTATGGAGATGGTGCGGCGTTTGGCACGATTGAACTTAAAGAGTCCGCCCACGGTATAGCCTAGAAGATAGCCCAGTGAGTTGTGACAGAACACCACAAAGAAGATCCAGAAGAAGAGGGAGATACCACCTGCTAGCAGATTGTCGTGTACCAGAGATACTACGCCGCCTACGATGCAGGCGAGTCCCAGTACGCTGAAGGAGGGCATCACCGTGCGCACACGTTGGAAGGAGTCTTTGTGTCCCATGGTTGCGTTGCAAAGGAAGCCTACGCCTACCGGTATGATTGTCACTATGAGGATGTTTAGGAACATTCCCCAGGCGTCTACTTCTACCCTTTCGCCTGCCAACCAGAGTACCAGCATGGGGGTGACTATGGGGGCGAGCAGGGTGGATACGGTGGTCATACCTACGGAGAAGGCTACGTCGCCTTTGCAGAGGTAGGACATGAGGTTACTGGATACGCCTCCTGGACAGCAGCCCACGAGGATGATGCCTACGGCGAGGGTGTTATCCAGGTGGAAGAGTACGGTAAGTACATAGGCTATTAGGGGCATAAGGAAGAACTGTGCGCAGGTTCCTATGAGCATATCCAGTGGTCGGGAGATGAGCACTTTCATGTCTTCCACGGAGAGGGTTAGTCCCATGGTGAGCATGATGAAGCCTAGGATAAAGGTTTGTGTATAGCCCGTAACCCACTGAAACAAGGACGGGTAGAAGAATGTCAAGACAGCCGCTCCTATGATAAAGGGCGATGTGTAGCGTGATAGCCATCCGCTCACGGATAGGAGCATACGGTAGAGGCTTCCCTCTTTAGTAACATATTCCATTTTTCACTTATTTCTAAATTAGTCCTGCAAAATTACAAATTTTCTTGCAATTAAACGGTATGTTTCGCTCTTTATCTCTATCTTTGCGCAATGACAAACCTGCAAAAGGGGGAAGATTGGAGAGTAACCACACTCTGCCCTACAATATTATAAAAAAAGAGGTGTTCCCGCAAAGGAGCACCTCTTTTTTAATTGTTTATTCCTTCATCAAATAAGCCTTGAAGTCGGCAAAATCCTTGCTCAACGGTACACTCTGTTTGGTGCCCTTCATGAAGGCAGCCAACTTCTCGGGGATGGCAACCTCATGCTTGATGATGCCTTCGACCGTATCCTTGAACTTAGCCGGATGAGCTGTCTCTAAGAATACACCTACTTCACCCGGTTGCAACTGCTCCGTCAACGCACGGTAACCACACGCACCGTGAGGATCGCACAAGTAACCGTTCTCGGCATAACACTGCTGCATGCTCTCCGCTATCTGCTCGTCCGTGTAGGTTGCTCCGGAGATGAGTGCAGAAATCTCTGCATGAGACTTGCCAAAGAGGTCATAGATACGAGCAAAGTTGCTGGGATCGCCTACATCCATTGCATTGGCAATGGTCTGGACAGATGCCTTGGGATGATACTCACCCGTCTGCAAGAACTTGTAGAAGATGTCGTTACGGTTGTTGGCTGCAATAAAACGCTTCACCGGGAGACCCATCTTGTAGCCGAACAGTCCGCTACAGATGTTTCCGAAGTTACCGCTCGGTACGCAAACCACCAAGTTGTCTGCCTTGCCCAACTTCTTCAACTGTGCATACGCATAGAAATAGTAGAACGCCTGCGGGAGGAAACGTGCCACATTGATGCTGTTGGCAGAGGTAAGCTTCATGTGTGCATTCAGCTCGGCATCCATAAACGCATTCTTTACCAACGCCTGGCAATCGTCGAACACACCGTCCACCTCAATTGCCGTGATGTTCTGCCCTAACGTAGTAAACTGGCACTCCTGGATAGGACTCACCTTACCTTTAGGATAAAGCACATATACGTGGATTCCGTCCACGCCCAAGAAGCCATTTGCCACAGCACTACCCGTATCACCGGAAGTAGCCACCAAGACATTCACCAACTGCTCCTCCTGCTTGTTGAAGTAACCCAACAAACGAGCCATGAAACGTGCGCCCACATCCTTGAATGCTAACGTAGGACCGTGGAAGAGTTCCAAGGAATAGATGTTGTCCGTCACCTTCACTGCCGGCACATCGAATGCCAATGTATCGTAAACTATCGCCTTCAAATCCTCTGCCGGGATATCCTCGCCAAAGAAAGCATCCGCCACCACGTAGGCTATCTCCTGAAACGAGAGATTCTGGATAGAATCAAAGAATGAAGCCGGAAGCGACTTAATCACATTGGGCATAAACAGCCCCTTATCTGCCGCAAGTCCTTTCACTACGGCCTCGCGTAAGGTAACGTTCTGTACCTGTCCGTTTGTACTATAATATTTCATATTCCTCTTTAATGTTTCATGAATTCTTGTATAAACTCACTGCCATGCAGCAAACCGTAACTTCCCTCCTGCGCAGAGACTTCGTCGAAGGTCTGCACACTGTCCGGGGTGATGCCGGGGTAATAAATAAGGAAGGGCACCGGCTCGGCTGTGTGCGTACGGTGTACGAAGGGTGTGGGATGATCGGGCAATACCGCCACCGCTACGGGGGTATCCATCTTGTCGATGGCGTCGAGTATGGGGGCTATGAGTCGCTTGTCCAGGTTCTCTATGGTACGTAGCTTCAAGTCGCGATCTCCGTCATGACCCGCCTCATCGCTTGCCTCCACGTGTACGTAGACAAAGTCATCTTTCTTCAGTGCCTCGATGGCGGCTTCCGCCTTGCCTTCGTAGTTGGTGTCGTAGAGACCCGTGGCTCCGTCCACGTGGATAACACGCAGTCCGGCATAGGTGCCGATACCGCGCATCAAATCGACGGCTGTAATCACAGCACCGCTCTTTATCTGCGGATACGTAACGGTAAGAGGCTCCATCTTAGGACGATAGCCACCGCCCCAAGGCCAGATGCTATTGGCTGGATCCTTGCCATCGGCTATGCGCTGCTTGTTGAACGGATGCTCACGCAGCAACTCCTGCGACTTTAGAATCAACTCGTTCAATAAGTCGGCTGTAGGTTGTGCCTCCGGCACCTCCGCTTTTACCAAGAGCGGACGGAAAGGTTGTCCCGGCACATCGTGCGGCGGAGTGCAGATAACACGCTTGTCACCTCCCTTTATCACCAATAGATGACGATACTGCACACCCGTATAGAAATGAACCCGCTCGTTGCCCAAGTGTTCTTGCAGGAACTTGATGAGCAAATCGCCTTCTTCGGTCTCCAAACGTCCGCAGGAATGGTTCTTTATGTTATCGCCTTCTATGCAAATAAGGTTGCAACGAATGGCAAAGTCGTCGTCGCCAAGTGTTACGCCTATGCTTGCTGCCTCCAGCGGACCGCGTCCCTCGTACACTTTGGTCTGGTCGTAGCCCAAGATAGAGGAGTTTGCTACCTCGCTGCCCGGATGGAATCCCTCCGGTACGGTCTGCAAGCGACCCACTCTACCTTCGCGAGCCAACCTATCCATACAGGGAGTATGGGCATACTGCAAGAGGGTCTTGTTACCCAACTCTTTTGCCGGCCAGTCGGCCATGCCATCGCCTAGTATAATGATATGTTTCATTGTTACACCCTATTATATTAAACGTTTGCTATTCGCATGATATCGGCAAATACTCCGGCTGCTGTTACGCTTGCTCCTGCGCCATAGCCCTGTATCAGCATGGGATACTCTTTGTAGCGCTCGGTGGTGAGCAGCACAATGTTGTTGCTACCTTCCAGGTCGTAGAATGGATGACCCGGTGCTATCTCGCGGAGTGCTACGGATGCCTTGCCGTCCTCGGCCAACTGAGCCACAAAGCGCCAACGCTTGTTCTCGGCTGCCAGTCGCTGACGATTCTTCTCGAACTCTTCATCCAGCTGCGGTAACTTAGCCCAGAACTCCTCGAGCGAACCTTCGAACAGTTCGTTCGGTATAAAGAGATGCTTCTCTACATCCTCTATTTCAAGATGATACCCAGCCTCACGAGATAGGATGACCAACTTACGTATCACGTCCTTACCACTCAAGTCGATGCGAGGATCCGGTTCGCTGTATCCTGCTTCTTTTGCCATCTGCACCGTCTTGCTGAACGGCACATCGGCTGCAATCTTGTTGAAGATATAGTTGAGCGTACCACTCAGCACCGCCTCTATGCGCAGAATGCTATCACCACTGTTACACAAATCGTTGATGGTATTGATGATAGGCAGACCTGCACCTACGTTGGTCTCGAAGAGGAACTTCACACCGCGACGCAGTGCCGTCTTCTTCAAGTCGGAATAGTTCTCATAGGCCGAAGATGCCGCCACTTTGTTGGCTGCTACTACAGAGATATTGTGCTCCAAGAATGTCTTGTAGAGAGATGCCACCTCGGCACTCGCCGTACAATCTACGAACACGCTATTGAAAATGTTCATGCCGATAATCTCCGACTGTAGACGCTCCAAGTTGCTTGCCGGAGCTGCCTTCAGATCCTCACGATAATGCTCCAGAGAAAGACCGTTGCGGTCGAACATTGCATTGTGTCCGCTCGCTATACCCACCACATTCAAGATGAGACGGCGACCCTTCATCAAGTTCTCCTGCTGCGCACGAATCTGCTCTATCAAGCTACCTCCCACGGTACCCACACCGCAAATAAAGAGGTTTAACACTTGATACTCCGACAAGAAGAAGCTATCGTGAATAACATTCAGAGACTTACGCAGGAAGCGACTCTCCACCACAAAGGAGATATTCGTCTCGCTGGCACCCTGAGCACAGGCTATCACACTGATACCGTTGCGACCCAACGTACCGAAAAGTTTACCGGCAATACCCGGTGTATGTTTCATATTCTCGCCTACGATAGCAATGGTGGCCAGTCCACGCTCCCCTTCTACAGGGTTCATGGCACCCATCTCAATCTCCTTGGCGAACTCACGGTTTAACACCTCGCAGGCTGCATCGGCATCTACGTCGCGCACACCTATGGAAGTGGAGTTCTCACTACTAGCCTGAGATACCAGGAAGACACTTATACCATTATCGGCCAGCGCACTAAAGATACGTCGATTCACACCAATCACACCCACCATGGCCAGTCCGCTCACGGTGATAAGTGTGGTATCGTTGATACTGGAGATACCTTTAATAGGTTTGCTATCGTCGCTTATATTGTTCTTAATCACGGTTCCCTTATCCTCCGGACGGAACGTGTTCTTAATAAGAATAGGTATATTCTTGACACACACCGGATAGATGGTAGGCGGATACACCACCTTGGCACCGAAGTTGCACAGCTCCGTTGCCTCCTTGTAGCTCAACTCATTGATGGGATACGCCGTAGAGATGACACGTGGATCGGCCGTCATAAAGCCGGATACATCGGTCCAGATTTCCAAAGAATCGGCATCGAGAGCAGCCGCAATAATCGCAGCCGTATAGTCGGAACCACCGCGACCCAGGTTGGTCACTTCGCCCGTCTTATAATCGCTGGAGATAAAGCCCGGTACCAAAGATACACGAGGCAACTTAGCAAACGTTTTCTTGGTAAGTTCCTCGGTAAGAGGAGCGTTCAAGAAGTGGCGATTCATCTTACGTTCCGTCTTTATAAAGGAACGTGCATCAAACCACTCAGCCCCATCAATCAGAGCCGCTACTATATTGGAGGAGATACGTTCTCCGTAACTTACTATGGAATCTTGCGTCTTGGGTGATAAATCACGTATTAGATACACACCTTGGTAGATACTACGGAGCTCATTGAGCAACCCGTCTACACACGCCAACAACCGTTCTTTCTTTGCCGTATCCTGAATGATAGCCTCTATCATCTCGTGGTGGCGCACCACCATTTCGGAAAAAGATATCTGATAGTTGGCATCGCAAGCAAGGGCCATATTTGCCGTGGCAATCAGCTTATCGGTTATGCCACCCAGGGCAGAAACCACCACGATTACCGGTTCGGTTGAAGCCTCTACAATGCGCTTCAGATTCAGAATACTCTCTACGGAACCTACGGATGTTCCGCCAAATTTCATTACTTTCATTAGATCTTGATTTAATTATACGGAATCGCTCAACAGGACGACAACACCCGACTCAAAGAGCGACATGAATAAATACTAGGCGCAAAATTAATATAAATATGGTAAATAGAAAAGGGTGTGATATGTATTTTTCCACATCACACCCGTTTTTTATCTATTTTGACCGCTTTCCTAGTCGATATACGTAAGAATATACAGTAGGGATGCAGCACTGATGACTACCCAGAGCAACACGCCTTGGAGGAGTGGCTTCACGCCCACTTGCTTCAAGACATCCACCGAGAGGGATGCGCCTATGAAGAAAAGTGTCAGCGTAAGACACTTGTGGGAGATGGCTTTTATCACGTTGCCCACCATACTCAAGCCCATGGGTTGCATCACATAGGTGCTGAACAGTATGGCTACGATAAACCATAGGATAAACCAAGGTACACTCACCTTCTTGGTATCGCCACGGAAGAGCACGGCGGTAAGCATGGCTACGGGGATAATCCACAAGGCACGGGTCAACTTAATGGTAGTGGCTATTTCCAGTGCCTCGGGACTATAGGCCTGTCCGGCACCTACCACGCTGCTGGTATCGTGGATGGCTATGGCAGCCCACATACCGAACTGTTGATTACTCATACCGAAGGCGTGTCCCAAAACGGGGAAAATAAACAGGGCAATGGCATTCAGGATGAAGATGGTGCCTAGCGCCACGGACATATTACTCTCCTTGGCTTTGATGACGGGTCCAACGGCGGCAATGGCGCTTCCACCGCAGATGGCGGTACCGGCACTCACAAGATAGGAGGTCTGGGTGTCCACCTTCAGAAGCTTACGTCCTATCACCCAACCCAGCGCTAGCGTTCCCATCACCGATACGATGGTAAACAGCATACCGTCGGAACCGGATTCCAGTGCGGCATCTACATTCATACCGAAACCTAACCCCACTACCGAGTATTGGAGCAGTTTCTTGGACATCAACTTATTGAATGTGGGATAGGCCTTGCCGCAACACAGAGCAAAAGCTAACCCGGCAAATAGGGCTACCGGAGGGGTAATCCACCCCACATAGGGTGCCAACGAGGGGATGAAGGATAGACACAACCCCGCAAATAATAACGCAACCAAAACCACGTAGATTACGTTTGACTCTTTTTTTAAAATACTCATTATTCTTTCATTTACGGTTGCAAAGGTACAAAAACAATGGCGTTTTTCCATACTCTACACCCTATAGATTTTATAAAATGGCGGAAAAATTAATTTTTTATGGCAACAAAAAACACTTTTGGCACGGTTTTAGTTATATTATAGTCGAAGCGTTGCTCCTCGCACATAGAGGTCGGCGCAGAGAAATAAAGAATAAATATTAGACATATAAAAAGTTTTGAACTATGACAATTAAACCATTAGCAGACCGTGTACTGGTAGAGCCGGCACCGGCCGAGGAGAAGACCATCGGCGGAATCATCATCCCCGACACAGCAAAAGAGAAACCACTGCAGGGCAAGGTTATTGCTGCAGGTAAGGGTACCAAGGATGAGGAGATGTGCGTAAAGGCAGGCGATACTGTTCTCTACGGCAAGTACGCAGGTACCGAGATTGAGTTCGAAGGCAATAAGTATCTGATTATGCGTCAGAGCGATATCCTCGCTATCATCGACTAAGATTAAGAATTACATTCACTATATATTAATAAGGAGAATATTATCATGGCTAAAGATATTAAATACGATATTGAGGCACGCGACTTGTTGAAGCAGGGTGCCGATGCATTGGCAAATGCAGTAAAGGTAACATTGGGTCCTAAGGGTCGCAACGTGGTTATCGACAAGAAGTTTGGTGCTCCACGCATCACTAAGGATGGTGTATCCGTAGCAAAAGAGGTGGAGCTGGCCGACCCATTCATGAACTCAGGTGCTCAGTTGGTTAAGAGCGTAGCCAGCAAGACCGGCGACGATGCGGGCGATGGTACCACTACCGCTACCGTATTGGCACAGGCTATCTTGGGCGAGGGCTTGAAGAACGTGGCTGCAGGTGCCAATCCACTGGATGTAAAGAAGGGTATCGACAAGGCTGTTGCCAAGGTGGTTGAAAGCATCAAGGAGCAGGCTGAGCAGGTGGGCGACAACTACGACAAGATAGAGCAGGTAGCTGCCATCTCTGCCAACAACGATGCCGAGATAGGTAAGCTGATTGCCGACGGTATGCGTGCAGTTTCCGTAAACGGTGTTATCACCATTGAGGATGCCAAGGGTCGTGAGACGGTACTGAAGACTGTCGAGGGTATGCAGTTCGACCGTGGTTATCTGTCTCCCTACTTCGTTACCGAGACCGAGAAGATGGAGTGTGTCATGGAGAAGCCTTACGTGCTGATTTACGACAAGAAGATAAGCAACCTGAAGGACTTCTTGCCTATCTTGGAGCCGGCTGTCCAGACGGGTCGTCCATTGCTGGTTATTGCCGAGGATGTAGATAGTGAAGCACTCACTACATTGGTTGTAAACCGTTTGCGTACGCAGTTGAAGATTTGTGCTGTGAAGGCTCCGGGCTTCGGCGATCGTCGTAAGGCTATGTTGGAGGATATCGCTGTGTTGACCGGTGGTGTTGTTATCAGTGAGGAGAAGGGTCTGAAGTTGGAACAGGCTACTCTGGAGATGCTGGGTTCTGCCGAGAAGATTACGGTGAGCAAGGACAACACAACCATCGTAAACGGTGCGGGCAGCAAGGAGAACATCCAGGATCGTATCAACGTGATTAAGGCCGAGATTGGTGCTTCTACCTCTTCCTATGATAAGGAGAAGTTGCAGGAGCGTTTGGCTAAGCTGAGCGGTGGTGTTTGCGTATTGGAGGTTGGTGCAGCTTCCGAGACCGAGCAGAAGGAGAAGAAGGATCGTTGCGACGATGCATTGTGCGCTACACGTGCAGCCATCGAGGAGGGTATTGTTCCCGGTGGTGGCGTTGCTTACATCCGTGCACAGGAGACGTTGTCCGGTTTGACGGGTGACAATGCCGATGAGACTACGGGTATCAACATTATTCGTCGTGCTATCGAGGAGCCGTTGCGTCAGATTTGTTCCAACGCCGGTGTCGAGGGTGCTGTAGTTGTCAACAAGGTGCGTGAGGCAAAGGGTGACTTTGGTTACAATGCCAAGAAGGATACCTACGAGGATTTGCGTGCTGCGGGTGTAGTAGACCCGGCTAAGGTTACGCGTGTTGCTCTTGAGAATGCTGCTTCTGTTGCAGGTATGTTCTTGACCACGGAGTGTGTCATCTGCGATGCCAAGGAGGAGAAGCCGGAAGTACCAATGGGTAACCCGGGTATGGGCGGAATGATGTAATTATTGTAGATTTATCATAACGACTGACGGAGAAGAGGCTTTAGGGTTTCTTCTCCGTTTTTTCTTTGTCACTTAAAAATAAGGTTGTACTTTTGCAGCACAAATATTAGAT
>CAYOKO010000070.1:0-10571 GCA_964404555.1 uncultured Bacteroidaceae bacterium
GCAAGCACTTCGATAAGAACTTCATGAACGACCAGAGCAACGAGAAGATCTGGGAAGCTATATATAATGTAAGCGATGAAGAAATATGGGCAACTCGCCAGAAGCTGAAGAACAAACTTGTAGACTACATCCGCAAGCAGTTCCGCGAGAGTTGGTTGAAGAACCAAGGCGACCCGTCACGCGTAGTATCCTTGTTGGACAAGATCAACCCGAACGCCCTGATTATAGGTTTCGGTCGTCGTTTTGCCACCTACAAGCGTGCCCACCTCTTGTTCACCGACCTGGATCGCTTGGCTAAGATTGTCAACAACGAGAAGTACCCCGTACAGTTCCTCTTCACCGGTAAGGCACACCCTGCCGACGGAGCCGGTCAGGGACTTATCCGTATGATATACGAAATCTCTCAGCGTCCCGAGTTCCTAGGTAAGATTATCTTCCTGGAGAACTACGATATGCAGCTGAGCCGTCGTCTCATCTCCGGTGTAGATATCTGGATGAACACCCCGACCCGTCCGTTGGAGGCATCCGGTACATCCGGTGAGAAAGCCGAGATGAACGGTGTCATCAACCTCTCCGTAAAGGATGGATGGTGGCTCGAGGGCTATCGCGAAGGAGCCGGATGGGCACTTACCGAGAAGCGTACCTACGAGAACCAGGAGCACCAGGATAAGCTGGATGCCGCAACCATTTACACCTTGTTGGAGAACGAGATTCTTCCGCTCTACTACGCACGCAACTCCAAGGGCTACTCAACGGGTTGGATAAAGGTCATCAAGAACTCCATCGCCCAGATTGCGCCGCACTACACCATGAAGCGTCAGTTGGACGACTACTACGACCGCTTCTACTGCAAGGAAGCAGCCCGCTTCAAGGAGTTGGCCAAGGACGACTACAAGTTGGCTAAGGAATTGGCAGCTTGGAAGGAAGAAGTTGTACAGCGCTGGGATTCCATCAAGGTAGTATCTTGCAGCAAGGAAGACGCCCTGCAGCGCGGTCAGATAGATGCCGGTAAGAAGTACGACATCACCTATGTAGTAGATGAGCAAGGCTTGGACGATGCCATCGGCATAGAGCTTATCACCCTCACCACCGATAAGGACGGCAAGGAGCACATCTACCGTGTAGACACCATGGAGATGGTAAAGAAGGAGGGCAACCTGCACACCTTCAAGCTCACGCACACCATCGACAACGCCGGAATGTTCCGCGTGGCCTACCGTATGTTCCCGAAACATCCGTTGTTGCCACACCGTCAGGACTTCTGCTACGTTAAGTGGTTCTTGTAATATTATTAGACCATAATGATAGTTTAGTTAAAGATAAGGGGTGTATGCGGTTACCGTATGCACCCCTTTTTGTATTGTAGGGATTTCCCCCGCACGGTTTAGGGAAAAACTCCTTGTTTCACCCTCTTTTTTACTGTACTTTTGCAGTGTAAAAAAGAAATAAGTATCGAGTATAAGAATAAAAACACTAAAAGACGAAGAATATGAAACGGATGTTATTTATGCTGGCTTTCATGGTAGCAACAGTGCTCCATGTAAACGCAATGGACTACGAGACATCACGTCGGGAAGCACTCTTCCTGACAGACAAGATGGCATACGAGTTGAACCTCAACGAGGTACAATACGAGCAAGCCTACCAGATTAACTTTGACTACCTCATGGGGTTGGGTTCACCGGCAGACGCTTACGGAGTGTATCTCTCCCGTCGTAACATGGACTTCCAATACATCCTCATGGACTGGCAGTACTCCCTGTTCACGGCAGCCGACTACTTCTTCCGTCCCGTAACATGGCGTTTGGGAGCATGGTTCTTCCCCATCTACTCCATCTATGACACGGCACGTTTCTTCTTCTCCAAGCCCTCCTGCTGGTTGTCCTACCGTGGCGGACACTCCTGGGGACACAATGGAGGCAACAGCTGGTTCCGTGGTAGACGTGCCGAGTGGAACGGCGGTTTCCGTGGTTCCGAATTCCGTGGCGGCAACGCACAGCGCAGCGGACATGGATACCATATAGGCAATCCGCAGGGAGGCGTTCCCGGTGCAGGAATGCAGGGCGGACGTACGGGCAACGGCAGAGGCTACACCATAGGTGAACCGAACCGTGGTGGTAACAACCGTGGCACAGACAACCGTGGTGGTAACAACCGCAACAACAACCAGGGCGGCTATGGCAATCAAGGCAACTACGGTAATCAAGGCAACTCCGGTAATTCCGGCAATCAAGGCGGTGACAACCGTGGTGGCAGACAAAGCTCAACCCGCAGCACCGTACAAGGAACTTCCAACAGCGGTAATCGCAGCAGCAATATGGGCGGCGGCATAAGCAGTGGACGTTTCGGCGGTACTACAAACAGCGGACGTTCCGGTGGCATGAGCGGCGTCACGAGCAGTGGCGGACGTAGCGGTATGAGCAGCGGCGGACGTAGCGGCAATACCGGTGGCAGTGGACGCTCCGGTGGCGGACGCAGATAGAATGTTTGTGATATATAAAATATGAAGTGATTGAAATGAGTGAAAATGAAACGGCGAATGCAGATAAGTAATCTAGCATTCGCCGTTTCTTTTTTTTATGTTATGACAAAGTCTTGCACTCCGCCAACCACGCCGTAGCCATAGCATCGCTAGGCATTCGCCAGTCGCCGCGCGGACTCAACGTACAGCTACCCACCTTGGGACCATCCGGCAGACAACTACGCTTAAACTGCTGCGTAAAGAACCTACGGTAGAACACCGTAAGCCACTTCTTAATCGTATCCGACGTATAGACATTCTTAAACGCACTATTCGCCATGAAGTAAATCTTGGACGGACGGAACCCGAAGCGCAGCACATGATACAAGAAGAAATCGTGCAACTCATACGGACCCACCAAATCCTCCGTCTTCTGCTGAATATCCCCATTCTCATCCGCCGGAATAAGCTCCGGACTGATAGGCGTGTTGATGATATCCTCCAACGTAATGCTCGAAGCCTCATCAATCCCCTTGCTATGCGCCACATAGTCCACTAGATGCTTCACCAGAGTCTTCGGGATAGACGTATTCACCCCATACATACTCATGTGATCACCGTTGTACGTAGCCCAACCCAGAGCCAGCTCCGACAAGTCACCCGTACCAATCACCAAACCATTCATCTGGTTGGCAGCATCCATAAGAATCTGCGTACGTTCACGCGCCTGACCATTCTCATACGTCACATTATGGTTCTCAATATCATGCCCCAAATCGTTGAAATGCTGGATGCACGCCTCCTTTATACTAATCTCCCGGATGGTGATACCCAAGCTCTTCATCAAGTTCGTAGCATTCGTGTACGTACGATCCGTAGTACCGAATCCCGGCATCGTGATACCCACAATACCCTTACGACTCAACTCCAACTTGTCGAAAGCCCGCACACACACCAGCAACGCCAACGTAGAATCCAGTCCACCGCTGATACCCACCACCACCGTTTCGGCGTGCGTGTGAACCAAACGCTTTATGAGACCCATCACCTGGATGTTGAAAATCTCCTCGCAACGCTCCTCCAGCGCCGCACCCGTAGGCACAAAAGGATGCGGATTGAACGAACGCGTAATGGTACTCTCCCGCACCTCCAGACGTTCCGTCTCCACCACCGTAGGCGCCACCTTATTTATAGTAGCAATGTTGGCAGAGAACGTAGTATTTACCCGGCGTTCCGTACGCAAGCGCTCCACATCGATCTCGCTTATCACCAGCTGCTCCTCCATAGAAAAGCGCTTACCCTCCGCCAGCATCTGTCCATTCTCCATCACGAAACCCTTGCCCGCGAACACCACATCCTGTGTAGACTCGCCATAGCCACAGCCACTGAACACATAGCCACACAAGCAACGCGCACTCTGCTGCAGCAACAACTGCTTCAAGTACTCATGCTTACCAATCATCTCATTATCGGCACTCAAGTTGAAGATAATCTCCGCCCCCCGCAAGCACAGCTCACTGCTCGGCGGAATAGGCGCCCACACATCCTCGCATATCTCCACACCAAACGTACAAGAAGGCGTAGTAAACAGCAAGTTGCTACTCAGCGGAATCACCTGTCCGCATATATGCACCATACCATCCCCGTGTACCCGTCCCGATGTAAACCATCGTTGTTCGTAGAACTCCTTATAGTTGGGCAGATACGTCTTAGGTATCACACCCAGGATGCGACCACGCTGCATCACCACAGCGCAGTTCAATAACGTACCGTTGTATTCCAACGGCATACCTATAATGCTGATGACGTTCAGCTGTCGGCTATAGCTCATAAGTTTTATGACCGCAGCCTCCGCCTCGTCCAACAAAAGTTTCTGTGCAAAAAGGTCGGCGCACGTGTACGACGTAATGCTCAGCTCCGGGAAGCAAAGAATCTCCACCCCCTGTCCCTCCGCCTGCGCCATGAGAGACTCTATCTCCTGTACATTGAAGTCGCAGTCCGCCACCCTAACGGCGGGAATAGCCGCTGCCACCTTTACAAATCCATAGTTCATATCGATATATATAGTGTAATCTATGTGCAAATTTAGCTGATTTTATTGATACCCCCTAATTTTCTTCCGTTTTTTTTGCTCGTTTCGAAAACAAATTGTACTTTTGCATTGTAATTATTACAAAAATGATGAATGAATCGCCGGGTACTTCATCTAGAATATTGATGGAGCACAGCATACGTCCCTCGAAGCCTAGGGTTGCCATTCTAGATTATCTGTTGGCACACCGGACGCACCCTACGGTGGAGGAAGTATATTCTGCCCTGCGTCCGTGCATACCCACCCTGTCGCTCACGACCTGCTACAATACGCTGCGTATGTTTGCCGACTGTGGTGTAGCCAAGATGATTACGATAGACGAGCGTAGAATCTGTTACGATGCAGATACCTCTCTACACGGTCATTTCTACTGCCGTGCGTGCGAAAAGGTGTACGACATATTCCCCTCCGAAGCACTGCAACAGATGTGTTACAAGGAGGTAGATGGCAGGTTCCGCTCGGTGGACGAATGCGACCTATATTATAAAGGTATATGCGAGGCGTGCGCTGCCAAGGCAGAGGCTGCCGATCATGAGAAGAAATAGACGTTTATTATACTTACAACAATAAAGACAACGAATATGAAGAAGAAATTTGTTTGTACCGTATGTGGATACGTACATGAGGGTGAGACGGCACCGGAGAAGTGCCCGCAGTGTGGTGTTCCTGCTTCCAAGTTCAAGGAGGTAGACGAGGCAGCTGCCATCAACTTCGTTCAGGAGCATGTAATCGGCGTGGCTAAGGGTTGCGACGAGGAGATGATTAAGGACCTGAATGCTCACTTCACCGGTGAGTGTACCGAGGTTGGTATGTACTTGGCCATGAGCCGCCAGGCCGATAGAGAGGGTTATCCCGAGATAGCCGAGGCTTTCAAGCGTTACGCTTGGGAGGAGGCAGAGCACGCTGCTAAGTTTGCCGAACTGTTGGGCGACGTGGTATGGGATACCAAGACCAACGTAGAGAAGCGTATGTTGGCAGAGGCAGGTGCTTGCGAGGATAAGTTCCGCATTGCCAAGAACGCTAAGGCTCAGAACCTGGATGCTATCCACGATACGGTTCACGAGATGGCTAAGGATGAGGCTCGTCACGGTAAGGGCTTCGAGGGTCTCTTCAACAGATATTTCAAGAAGTAATTCCGCTTACTTCAAGAGGTCTTATAATAAAAGGGTCCGGGGATTGCTCCTCGGACCTTTATCATTTCTATACCACTTATCTTAAATGTGAATCTTCATGAGCACCGGATTGTGGTCACTAAACTCTAGCTCTTCGCTCTTGTACTCAACCCCCTCGAAGGATTTATCGTACAAGATATAGTCTATACGCATCCAGCGACCCAAATAACGATAAGTATATCCATACCCATTGCCACACTCCATGAAACCATCCTTCTTCCCCTCCAGCATCGTCTCGTACGTGTAGCTGAACGGCAAGTCGTTGAAGTCACCGCAAACAACGGACGGAACCTGGTCCGAATTCATCTGTCGCTTTATGTAATTCACCTGCGTAGCACGCTTCTTGTACGCATCGAAATACTGCTCGCCAAACATAGTGAGGTAATCCACCTTCCCCTCGTTGTCGCCCATAGCCATACGCTTGGTCATGTTACGCATAGTACTGTTGAACGTAGTCGTCTGCAAGTGCAAGTTGTACACCCGCACCACCTTACCGTTGATGCTTATATCCGCCCACATATAATCGTTTGCCGTATCGTCGAACATGAAATACTTATATTGCAGAATGGGGTATTTGCTCGCAATCACCAACATATCGTATCCCTGCTTCTCCATCATAGCAATGTAGGGGAACACCTCGCGCATCTTCTGGCAGTTGTTCTCGCCCCCCTTTACATAAGGACTATAGAACTCCTGGAAGCACACCACCGCCACCTTGTTCTTGTACAAATACTCCACCAAGTCGTCCAGCGGCATGGACTTAGTCTGGTTGTTCAGCTTACCCACGTTGTAGGTAGCAAACACAACGCCACTCTTCTCGCTATCCTGTCCCCACTTAAAATGGTAGAAGCGTTGAACGCACGTGGCATACACCAAGGAAATGAGAGGCAGTATGGCTATGTATCTCTTCCTGGTGAACAAGAGCCAGTACACCAAGAGGGCAGCATCTGCAATGTAAATCACCGGAGACATAAAGCCTATAATCGCCCATGTCATGTGGTAGTTGGGGTCGAACTGACCCGAAATAGTGGAACAAATGGTCAGTGCAAACAGTATTACGGTAACTGCTGTTATGATCGCTTGTGTAAGTTTAAATATGGCTTTTCTTCCCATTGTATGTTCGTTTTATCTGATACGTTTTGCAAAGTTATTTCTTTTTTTTAAATCATTGCGCTATTTTTCAAAACTTTTATGCAAAAAGATACATTTCTTTTCTTATGCACGTTTGGCACGCTCCCAGGCACCGGAGTCGTCGGCAGTACCTCTCTTGTGGTTTTTCCACTTGTTACACTCCTTCTCGTAGAGGTATCGTATGCCTCGGAACACGTTGATATTCATGAAGGTAATGTAGTATGGAATGTTCACCAGCGGCAGGTGCCAACCATTGTAATCGGCCAGCCAACCCAGTACGCAGCCCACATAGAAGAGCAGTTGCAGTGCCAGCACCACGGCATACACCGGGTGTACGGGCGCCAGCAAAATGTTGAGCGGCAACAGCAAGAAAAAGGCAAACGGCGTGAGCGACCAGCGCAACACCCGGTGCGATATGTACTGGAACGTAGCCACGGGATAGGGGTAGGGCAGGAGCAAACGGCGCAAGCGGAAGATACTCTGCCAACCACCCGCAGCAATGCGCACCTTGCGCACCCCCTCGTCGTTGATGCCCGCCGAACCGGACTCGGTGGCATACGCATTCTTGCAGTAGGCTATGATGTACCCTTTCTGCACCATGCGCATGGATAGGATGAAGTCGTCCAGCAGCGTGTTCGGCTCCATGGACTCGTACATCTCGGTACGTATGGCATACAACTCACCGGCAGCCCCCATGGCAGAATAGAGTCTGCCATCCAGCTCCTTCAGCGTAGACTCATATCGCCAGTAGAAGCCCTCGCCCCGTACGGCAGCGTTGCCATCCACCTTCTGCTCTATGCGCTTCTCGCCCGCCACACAAGAGACCCGCTCGTTGGAGAACGCCCGCACCATCTCCTTGATGCACTCCCGGTTCAGCATGGTGTTGGCATCGGAGAACACCACAAGCGGTGTCTTTATATAATGTATAGCACGGTTCACGGCAGCCGTCTTTCCCAGTCGGGGTCGCTCAAAGAGCACCTCCACCCGGTCGGCATAGCGCGCCAACCGCTCGTTGGTAGCATCGGTAGAACCATCGGTCACCCACATCAACTTCAGTTTACCCTCCGGATAGTCCAGTTGCAAGGAATTTTCCACCTTGGCATCCACCATATCCTCCTCGTTCCACGCCGCCACCAGCAGCGTCACCTCCGGCCACTCCTCCGGGTCCACCGGCGGTTGCGGTTTGTGGAAGCACTCCTTTATCTTCACCAGTATCCATAGCAGTATGCCGTATCCCACAAAGGTGTAGAATACCAGCAGTATCATAACCCAAAATAGAATCTGTAGGACTACCATAGGCGTTTCCTCCTTCTTATCCTCTTGGCCATTTGTCTTTCAATTACTTGCATATATATTTTCATTACTTCGGCAGCCACCTCCTTGTTGTCGTATAGGTAGGTCACCATGAGTTCCGCCATCTGCGTGATAGCCCCCGTCTCCTCCGGGTTGCGGTAGTAGCGCAGGATTGCCTCTGCCAGCATCTCGGGGTTCTGGAAATCTACCAGCAGACCGCTTTTGCCATTCTTCACTATCTCGTAGGAGCCATCGGTAGGCGTAGCGATAATCGCCTTACCCATAGCCATCGCCTCCAGCACGGCAATGGGGTGTCCCTCCCACAAGCTCGGCAGACAGAACACATCCATAGCACTCAGCACATCCGGCACATCCAGTCGGAACCTCTGGCGGTAGATAACATCCCGCAAGTCGTGGTGCTTTATGTAGGCATCCACATCCTTGCTCAGTTCGCCGTCGCCCACCATCAGTCCCTTTATCTTGGGCTCCTTGCGGTGAGCTATCTCCACCGCCTTGAGGTAGGTGATGGGGTCCTTCTGGAAACACATACGTGCCACAAAGCCAATGATGTACTCCGTTCTAGGTATGCCCAGTTCCTCGCGAACATCTTTTATATCGGGGTTGCCGGGGTTGAACCGAGCCAGGTCTATACCATTCTCTATCACCGCAGCATTACGCAGGTGAAAGGAGTAGACACCCGTCATGCGGTTGCTGTGCGACACGCATATAACCCTGTCGCAGTAGCTGCATATAATCTTCTCCACCCACTTGCGCAGTTTGGACACAATAGGGTTCTGTCCCGCATGGAAGCTCCATCCGTGAACCGTGTAGACCATAGGAATCTTGTTGCGCATGGAGGGAATCATGAGGTTGGATGCCGCGCGGCTACCATGTGCATGGATAATATCTATCTGTTCCTTCTTGAGCACCTCTTCAATCTGTCGGAACACACGGAAGTCGAACGGTCGTTCCGTAGGGATGATGTAGCATTTCACCCCCGCCTCCTTCAGCGTCTCCGTCATCTGTCCCGGGATAAAGGTCATGACGATGGGTTCGAACCGTTCCTTGTCCAGTCCGCTCACGAGTGAGAGAACGTGGCTCTCACCACCGCCAATCTTTCCTTGGCGTATCACCTCTAGTACTTTGTATTTCTTCATAGCGTTCGTTTTAGGTTAAGGTCTGTTTCGTTATGTCTCTTTGAGACCATTGTTTATATCTTCTATGTACTGTAGCAGCTCCTCACGTCCTTGCTTTTTCTCGGACGAGGTGATGAAGTAGGGGGGGAGCTCCTCCCAGGTTTGTTTGAGCACTCGCATATATTTTGCTACATTCTCGCGAGCCTTTACCGAGCCCAGTTTGTCGGCTTTGGTGAAGACCAGCGCAAAGGGTACTCCGTTTTCGCCCAACCACTCTATGAATTCCAAGTCTATTTTTTGTGCATCGTGTCGCACGTCGATGAGGACAAACAAGCAGGTCATCTGTTCGCGTTTCAAGATGTAGCTCGAAATCATTTGCGTGAGTTGGTCTTGTGCTTTTTTGCCACGTTTGGCGTAGCCATATCCCGGTAGGTCCACCAAGTACCACTCATTATTTATAATAAAGTGGTTGATGAGCATCGTTTTTCCCGGTGTAGCCGATGTCTTAGCTAGTTTAGCGTTTCGGCACAAGCAGTTGATGAGGCTTGATTTTCCCACATTACTTCTCCCGATGAAAGCATACTCCGGTGCTTCCGACTGCGGACACATCTCCACCTTCGGACTACTTATTACGTATTGAGCTGTTTTTATCTCCATATTCTAGCCTAATCAATTATTTCCTTCTGCAAACTTAGTGATAATTTTTGGAATATCCTTGCCTATGCTCCTTTTTTTTATGTTTTTTCAAGTTTATTCGGCTCTTTGTGCTGTTTTGTGGAAGTAAAAGTGGTCCAAAATGCGTGGAAGCCGTGGAGGAGAGAGGGTTTTCGGCTGTTTGCTTCCACACTTCCACGAAATGCGTCAAACATCTGTTTTTCAAGAAGAACAAAGGAATCTTTGCTTCCACGCTTACTCCTACGAACCAGACTACAATCGTGTATATTATTACTAGTTCTTAATCTCTTTTACGAAAAAAAGGCGAGAAGTGTGAACGTCGCACTTTTGTGCGGATTTAAGATGTTGTGTATCAAGTAGTATGAAACATACAGCTTTCTTAACAATCTGCGGAAGTGAAGGGCAGAGGGGTAAAAATGAAGGGTAAATGAAGGGTTGCCCTTCACTCGTAATGCGCATACTATCAGCGATATTACGAGGAAAAACAGGGAAAATGAAGGGCCTCTCGGAAAAAAACTCCAGGGGGATGTAAAGCCACCGGTGAAGCCTTCATTCTGTTAAAGAGTCTATAACCTCCACGCTCCGTTGTTACTTCCACGCCGCAGGGTGTC
>CAYOKO010000071.1:0-10462 GCA_964404555.1 uncultured Bacteroidaceae bacterium
AGAAGCCTTCAAACTGCTGCATCAGCTATCCAGCACGCAGTATGAGGTCGATGCCCAAAGTCGCACAGAAACAACGAAGAGGAGATAGTTATTACATTCTGCAGGGCACATATGACTTTAGAATGTTATATGTGCCGTTAGCATTACACTCCGGGGTCGCAGATTGTATTGTGCATAATATTGTTCCATATCGCCTACGGTGTGAGTGGTGAAGGTGTGGATGTTGGTGAGATTATCACCATCGAGATTCAACTCTACCACCTTCGACAACTTATACCGTAACCCCGCACCCACAAACACATAATCCTTGCGAGCAGAAGTGAGACTGCTGTTGTGCGTATGGTCGGCAGAAAGTTTCAAGAAGAGTTTTGAGGGGACAAGACGCAGCGTAAATTTAGCCTGCTGCCACAAATCATTGTAGGTGTAGCGATACTCATCCGTAGCGTAAACATGACGATTCCAACGAAGTACGTACTCCAGCCTATACCCACGCACAATATCAAATGCCACTGTACCCCCCAGGCTATATCCTGTGGTGCGATACTCCGTAAGTACAGACTGACGCATGAGTTCGCTGTGCCCTCGTGAGGCGGAAGCATTTATCTCTATTTGAAATGTATGCCAGTCAAAATCCTTGCGAACATAGCCACGGAGAGTAAGTTCCCGATGGTGGTTGGGGGTGGCAGAAGCCTCTATTACGGTGTGTGCCTGTTCATCGAGTGTAGTGCCGTAGACAATGTCGCTCCACGAACGATTCCATTCGCCTTGCAGATGAGCAAACAAACTGTTAAAGATGTCCTTATACGAAACCTTCAACTTCGCCCCTGCACTGTAACTATCCGACAGCGTAGCACGATAGCGCGAAAGACTTCGGTAGTTCTGCATCACATACGCCGTGAGCAACTGCTGCCAAGGTGTTTCGGATGCGGCATAACGGGCATCGGCATCTACTGTAAATCGACTGCTTGCCTTCCACAGCAAAGTAAAGTTGGGTTGCCAACGAAGATGAGTACGCTCTGCATCGGTCTGCTCTGTCTCCAGTGGTGCGTTATTCAAATGCGTATAGGTAAGCACAATAGGTAGCCCCAACGAAGCATGAAACGAGCCGTTTACATAGCGAGCTACCGGACCTATCCCCACCAACGCATTCAAGTGATACATATCACCGTTTGCCGCATCCTGTACATCGGGATGCATAAGGAGTGAGGAGAGAGAGGTATAGGTGGCATCGACCTGTGCCGATGCAGAAAGTGTCCACTTATGCGCCGTTAGGTTGCGGAGAAGTTCAAAAGAATTGGCGGTAGAGAGTTCTGTGATGTCTACATCCTGCCGAGCCTCCATATCTCCACTTATGGCAAGTGCTTGCGGTGTAGAGGTGAGACGGTTGGTAGATGTCCAGTCAAAGCCACCCTCTTGTGCCGTGCGATGCACCCATCGAGTGCGGTTGGCAAGGGACAATGAACGATAGTGTGAAGCTTGCTGTATAGCACCATCGGAGAGTACGGTACCGCGCCCTTCGTTCCACCTACCCGCCAACGATAGTGAATTATTCAAGAAATGTCGCTCGGCATTCTGTTCGTATGTAAGCAGCAGTTCGGCAGCATCGGTCTCACTACGGTCGGCTATATCCTCGGTGAGCAGAAGATTGCCACCATCGGGTAGTATATAGGTAGTACGTGAGAAGGAGTTTCCGTGGGTATAGTTGTGACCGTAATTAAAGTTGTAGTTCAGCGTAGCATCTTCCGATAGCTTGGCAAGATTGTTAAGGTTCACGCCGTGTCGATACCCGAACAGACTATTACCCACCGATGAAGTCCCATGTCCCAGAACCCCCACCATACTTGTTCCGGAGCCCGATGAAAGTCCGTAATGAGAAGTGGCAGCATCGGTACTACGCCCCATATTATCTCCGCTGTAGTGCAATAAGTGTTGTTCTTTCTTGCTGAAATACATCGCTTGCAAGGTGGCACTCCACAGTCCATCGTCGCCGTATATGCCGGCTCCCACATCGGCATTCTGGCTCCATATCCCTTTTGCTTTGTCCTTGAGTCGTAGGTTGATGGCTGCCGATTCGGGAGGCACTTGGTCTTGAAGTGCCTTTACGTGTTCGTGGTTCTCCAGAACCTGCACGGTGGCTACATCTTCGGCTTTAATACCTTCCGTAGCCAAGGAGTACCGCCCCTGCAACATATCGAGGTTTTCTATATAGAAATGGTTGATAGGGGTTCCTTGGTACTTTATCACTCCGTTCTCCTCTATGGAGATGCCCGGGAGTTGGCGCAACACATCGCCTATGGTACGGTCGTGGTCGCGGGTATAGGCAGATACCAGATAGTTGAGGGTGTCGCGACTGCCCCATAGTTTGCGTGCTTTTACTTGCACCTCGCGCAAGGTAACGTTTTCCTCTTGTACGGCGAAGTTGAGTGTTTTTGTTGTAGCTGCAATGCGCTTTATTTGCTTCTTTACGTTGAAACCGGTTACACGTACCAACACTTCATGTAGTTGCGATGCAGCCCTCAAGGCATAGTATCCCTGTTCATCGGTCATGGCATACGCCACTATAGACGAATCTGCCGGATTCAGCATGGATACGATGCAGGCTTCCAGAGGTTCATTGGCGCATCGCACTTGTCCTTTTACGGAGAGACTGTCGCTTTGTGCTCTTGCTCCGGCAAGGGAGAGCATCGCTATGAGAAATAGCAATACGGTTCGCATGGATTAGTAGTCGAGGGGTTGAAATTTTGTTGGCTTCATGTTGATGGGGACGTTTCCCAAGAGGACGGTTCCGCCTATCATAGTGACACTGCTGAGTTCTGCGGGCTTTATGTAATAGGTGGGAGAGGAGACATAGTTGTCATTGCAGAAGATCTTGTTGCGCAGTTGCACGAATTTGGCACGTGTACACTTGGTTACCTCTGTGGGGATGTTGTACGTTACATCCTCTTTTACCGCCTCGATGCTCTGACAGTCAAACCGATGGATGCCGTCTTCCGATTCGGCTCGCAGGATGAGTCCGGGCAGTCCGTTCAGTCGCCATACACCAAATTTTGTAGGGAGGGATTCGGCAAACCATGCTATCCAGGTTCTACCACCATAGCTTCCCGTAGCCTTTTGGCAGGGGTAACCACAGAGCGTATCACGGTCGGCTTGCAGAGTCCACTGTATCTCTGTCATCTTTTCGGTAGTGAGGTAGCGGTATGGAGGGACGGCTTCCAGCGAAGTCATCTTTCCCTTCGGATAGTTTTGCCAGGTAGTGGGAACGTAGTTCAGCTGTTCCTCTACGTCGTTTTCACCGGCGTGTTTCTGTTGTCCCATGGTGCAGGCAAGCTTTGGCGTCACTTGCAGGATGAGAGAGTAGTGAATGTCTGCGGGTTCGTTGCTGCCATTGACGGTGTGGCACGTATAGTCGTAATCGGCTACAAGGTTCGTTGTCGCAATAATGTTTTGTCCATGTACCGTTGCGAGGGATACGCAAGCGATGAGTACAAGAAGAATCTTTTTGTTCATATGGTAATATCTTTGGTAAGAAAAATTTGTACGACTTCTTTCATCTTTTTTAAAGTGATGGTGCAAAGGTAGACATTTTTTTTGAAAATCCGGTTGTGGTAACAAGAGAAATAAATAAGAAGTCCTTTTGGGGAGCTTATTTAATATTTAATGTGTCCAAACTATGTTGTATAACATCTGAGAACCTAAAAACCATGTCCGTTTCATTTCTTCTTTGCTTCCAATATATACCTTAAAGTGAGAGAAACGTAGTGATGGAGGAAACTCTTGCCACTCTCGGTGTGGGTGGTGGCGGTGATGACAGAGTTGTAGTCGGTTTCCTTGTTTAGAAGGTCACGGGCAGCAAGAATGAGTTCGGCATGGTTCTTCAGAAACTTGTAGGTGACTTCTGCGTTCAAGACGAACAAATTGTTGTTCATTGCATTGGAGAGATAGCCACGATTTAGGTAGAAGTGCGGGTCGAGAGTAAAACTCCACTGCTTGAGGGTATAGCGGACGTTTAGTTGCGTAGCATAGCGGAAAATGTTCTCTGTAGGCTGTGCGGCATCGCTGTAGGCATAGCGTTCCCAGTTGAAATCGTGGAAGAATGAGATGGACAAATGGTCTATTTCATAGATAAGCCCTAGTTTCTCCTGCAGGTGCGAGGATTGTTGGCGGTTATAACAGAGCCCCGTCTGCTCGTCCACCATCGTTAAGATGCCGTAAGAGGCATCCCAATTCTCCGAGAGTGTGTTCTGGAATTGTAGATTCTTGACCAGCGTACGGTCATAGCTCAGTGATGTACCCCAACTGCTTCCGTCCCTAATGTTCTGCTTTTGCGCCCGGTAGCCGCCCGTCTGCGAATTGTAATGCAGTATGGCGCCGATGGGGTTGTAGGTCTTGGTATAGTTCACTGCGATGCCAAAGACCTGACTGCCACTGGGAAGCATGAGGTTATATCGGAGTATGGCATTGAGTGTCCGGGTGGTAGTGAGGTTCGGATTGCCTTCGTAGATATATAGCGGATTGGTGTTGTCGGTATAGGCGATGCAGTCGATGAGGTCGGCTGGTCGCTCGTTGTATGATACATTTCCTCTCATGCTCATCTGCTGACGGATGCGCCAGGTCAGCTCCAACGAGGGTCGCAAGAGCAGGAGGTTACGGCGGGCTACGGTATCGATGGCGGCACGGCGATACTCGGTCAGCTCATGGCGATGCGTCAGTGCGAGAATCGGCTTCAACGTGAACTTCCGAAGCGTTAGGTTCGCATCTGCCTTCAGTTCGTTCAGCCATTGGTCATCGACTCTGCGGAAGCTGTTTTCAGTATCAATCATGTCGGCTCTCAGACGCTGCTCATTGCGGAGGTTGTAATCGTAGCTAGTCGTCCATTGTGCATGAAACATGGTTTGCTTCGTGAAGGCATGATTCAGGTCAATCCCTGTAATGGCGTTCAGCTGACGGTTCGGAGCCTCGTAGCTTTGCAAGTCGGTGGTTTGCGTGGCTGTTTGCTGGTAGCGATATTCGCCCAAGGAATTGCCATACTCCTTTGCATCCGAGTAGCCTACGCTAGCCGAAGCCGTAATGGAACCCTTTGGTGTGTAGTACGTCAGGTATCCGTTGATGCTGCCGTTAAACAGTTTATTTGCCGACGAGGAGTGGAATGTGTAAGTGTTAACGGGAATGAGTGTGAGCGTTTCAAACGTCTCTTGCTCTTCGTGTCTGCCGGTTTCGCCTCGTTCATACCCTGCATGGACCGTTAGGTAAAGTGTGCTCTTAGGACTTAGGTTAAGAAATGCCGAGAGGTCGAGCGGTGCCTTGAGCTGATGTTCGTAGCTATTGCGCTGACTATTTGCCTGCGTAGGCGTAGTACCGGGAAGGAATGTCTGCGCATTCTCCCAGCTGCTTTGCGGTCGGTCGGTGTGATTTGCCCCAGCGGTCAAGGTCACGTAGCTGTCACCCTTCACCTCGTAACCCGGTCTCCATGCGTGCTTGTATCCAGCACTCCCCATCTGCTGCCGCACGGCGGTTCCTCCGCTCTCTCCTCCAAAACTTCCCATGGTGTGCGTCAGTATTCTTTTAGGTTCATTACCCATATGCCCGAACAGCATAACGGGGTCGGAGTCACTTAAGCGCATTCCATCAAATTCTGCACCGTAGTATTTGCCGGTATAACCTGTCGCCTCAACGCTGCCATACCAATTATCCATGAATCCCGGTTTTATGGTCACATCGAGCACCTGTTGCTGATTGCCATCGGCTACGCCTATACGCTCTTCTAGTTCACTTTTGCGCTCGTAAGCTTTCACGTCTGCCACAGCTTCCACCGGCAGTCGATTCAACAGCAAGTCCTCGCTCAGTGCCTGCTTGCCATTCATTCTGATTTGCAGCGGTTCACCGTTCCAAAGCAAACGTCCTTCTTCAACAGTCACGCCCGGCAACTTCTGAATCAGGTCCAGCAGATGGTCGCCGTCCTCCATTTGGAATGCGCCAGGGTTGAATACAACGGTGTCGCCGCGCATATAGAAGCGTCGCTGTATGCCTTTTACCATCACCTCCTTCAGCAAGACCTCGCTGGGCTGTAGCAAAATGTCATTGATGCGGATGGTGTCGCCTGCATCCGTTCCTTTCATGCGGACAACATTTGTCTTATATCCGAGGAACATGGTACGGAAAGTAATGTTAGAACCACCGAAGCAACTAAAGTTGAAACATCCTAGAGAGTCAGTATACACAATGGTATTAAAAGTAGCAAAGTCTGGTACTTCTTCTGTCACTTCCAAATGGGCACCGTCCAACGCTTCGCAGGTTTCTGCGTCAAGTACACGACCTTGAATGATGCCTGCACGGGCATTGTTACAGAGACCAATTGACAAAATCAGAACTATATCTTGTGTTATTTTTCTCATAAATATCACATTTAAGTGGATTGGTGGAAAACCACCAATCCATTCTAAGTTCAACAATATTTCCAATACTGTTTTGAGGGACCTATGCATACCACATAAACACCCTCTCGCGTCCTACAGTCACCGTTGCAATTGGTAATACTTATGGAAGGTTTAGACCCACATGATGTGCCACACATAGTGGATCTCATAGAAATCCCCCCAATTATATCAGCCATTGAACTTGCATCCAAAGAATGATATGTAGGATTTAACACGAACTTCTTTACTTTTCTCATTTCAGTGTTATCTGATTAAACAATTACACTATCTATTCTGCAGATTGCTTTTCTGCTCCCAATGGTGTAGTGCTTCGACCATTGATATCTTGCAAGATACTGTTTCCTGTATTCCATTATACCCGTGTCTTTGTTTTGTGTACGTAGTTGTTCTTCGAGTACATTAAGCTTTTGCTGCAAGAAAGTCTTCTCTTCTTGCAACTTCAGCATCGTCTCACGATAGAACTCTATATCCTTACTTATTTCTTTCATGCGGTAAAGATACGAAAAAATCACAATAAACGCAAATAAGCACCGTATTTAATATTAAATCATCTAATTTAATAACCAAATCTGCTTTAAAAAATCCGGGCAAAGGTTTGGTTTGTTAATACTAAGTGAATGATGAACTTGCGGAGTTGTAATCGAAGGGGGTTATTGCACGTGAGGGTGGACGAAAGAACGGGAAATGGGGGATACCGGTTCCGTATGCCCCCCGGGGAGAAGTAGAACGAATGTGTCCGAGGAAAACTTCTGCATGGAAGCGGCTTTTATAAAAATCCCGGTCAAATGTGTGGTGGATAGAAATAAAAGTACTACTTTTGCAGCTAGAAACAAACATACTGTTATAATGAAGAAGTTAATACTACAAGCCTTGCTGCTCCTTACACCATTGGTAGCTGGAGCAAGCGAGCTGACCGACAAGATGGCAAACCTTGCTGCCGTGAAGCAGGTGACTCCGCTGGAAAATTCTGCGGGATTCGAAGAGAAATATGAGGTGATGTTCCAACATCCGGTGGATTATCAGGACTCTACCGCCGGTAACTTTACCCAACGTATCTTTGTTTGCCACCGTGGTTTCGACCGTCCTACCATCGTGGTGACAGAGGGGTATTGGGCTACTTATGCCGAGCGTCCTGCATATCGAGAGGAACTCTCTCGCTACCTCGATGCCAATATCATCGTATGCGAATACCGCTACTTTGCTAAGTCTGTTCCCGAGAAGAAGGATTGGACGTACCATACTGTGCTCAACTCTCTGAACGATCTTCACCAGGTGGTAGAGGCTTTCAAAAGTATCTATCCCAAAAAGTGGTTGGCTACCGGTATTAGCAAGGGTGGACAGACTTCTATGTTCTACCGTGCTTACTTCCCTAACGATGTGGATGTGACGGTTCCTTATGTGGCTCCGCTGAACAAGTCGCTGGAGGATGGCAGACATGAGCCTTTCATTGCTAACAAACCGGGTACTCCCGAGATGCGTGAGCAGGTGCGCAATTTCCAGCTCTATCTGTTACAGCACAAGGCCGATATAATACCTTACTTCAAGACCCTTTGCTACAACCGTGGCTTTAAGTTCAACGTTTCTCTTGAGGATATCTACGACTACTGGGTTCTGGAATATTCCTTCGCTTACTGGCAGTGGTATAATGCAAATTCAGTCATTCCGGATGTCACGAAGAAGAGTTATAAGGAGTTGTGCGAGGAGATGTTCGAGTTTAACGAGCCTAACTACTTTGAACCCAATTCCGCTTTCCTTGCTTTCAATGTGCAGGCTATTAAGGAACTGGGATACTATGGCTATGACTTGAAACCCTTCAAGAAGTACACTTCCGTGAAGAATACTCACGATTATATGCGTCGCCTTATGGTGCCGGAGGAGTTGTCTAAGACGAAGTTTGACAAGACGCTGTACAAGCATACGGTTTCTTTCTTGAAGAAGAATGACCCTCGTATGGTGTATATCTACGGTGAGTACGACCCGTGGAGTGCTACCGGTGTTTGCACTTGGTTGGACGATTCCAAGAAGGAGAATCTCAAAATTTATGTGCAGCCTGCCGGTAGTCATCGTGCACGCATCGACAATATGCCGGAGGATATGAAGCAGGAAATCATCGCTAAGATTAAAGCGTGGATGGAGTAAGATTCATCCAACTAATAAAAAATCCGCAATCAGCATAGGAGTTGATTGCGGATTTTTTATTATTGGATGATTCTCTTCTTAGGAATATAAAAGAGGTAGAAATACAAGCAGATAATCACCGAAACAACCGATCCGGAGACGGTGGCTACACCCATGGGGAAGAGTGTCTTGGGGAAGTTGATGGATGCCAGATACGCCAGCGGAACACGGAACACGGAGATGGAAACCATGTTGTGAATGAAGGACAATGTGGACATATTGCAAGCACAGAAGTATCCCGAGAAACAAAAATGAATGCCCGCAAAAACCGTATCCCATACATAACCATCCAAGTACTCGGCACCTAGAGTGATAACCTCTTTGTCGGCAGTGAAGAGGGCTATTACCTCCTTATCGTAGAACTCAATGAACGTAGAGGCTACCACGCCAAACAGTATGGCTATGCCTACAGAGATGTGCAGCGTTCTCTGCGCACGCTCCAACTTGCCCGCCCCCAAATTCTGAGCCGCCAATGCCGATACCGTGGAGAGCATGGCAGAGGGAACCAGAAAGAGAAAACAGATAATCTTCTCTACAATACCCACCGCTGCCGCATCGTGCAGACCGCGAAGATTCGCTATGACGGTGATAATCATGAAGGCAACCTGTATGAATCCATCTTGTAGGGCTATGGGGAGTCCTATACGGAAGAGACGCTTCATGGTCTCCTTTTGTGGATGCAGTTGGCGACGGGTGATGCGTATGTTTACATTGCGCATCACCACGTAGAGAATGGAGAGTGCTACGCTGCAAGCTTGTGCCAGGACCGTAGCTATGGCGGCACCTATGGCACCGTAGTGCAGGGCACCTATAAAGTAGTAGTCGGCTACGATGTTGATGAAGCACGCTATGGCTATGAAGTACATGGGGGTGCGACTGTCACCCAGTCCGCGAAAGATGCTTGCCATTATGTTGTAACCTACTATGGCGGGAATACCCAGGAAACAAATCTTCAGGTAGTCCGATGTTTCTCCTATGGATTCAAACGGTGTGGCAATAACCGATACTATGCCGTCGACCGAAAGGTATAGTACGGTGGCAAGTACTATGGAGAGTGCCAAGAAGAGCGTGATGGTATTGCCTATGATGCCGGACGCTTGATAATCGTTGCGTGCTCCTACGGCCTGAGCTACCGAGACGGTGGTGCCCATGGCGAGTCCCACTACAATGACTGTGACAAAGTGCATCACTTGGCTGCCCAACGCTACGGCAGTGATGGTGCTGACACTATCTTTATAGAACTGTCCGACAATAAACATGTCGGCCAGTCCATAAAGTAGTTGTAAAAAGTATGCTAATAAATAGGGTAGTGAGAACGCTATGATGGCTCTCATGATGCTACCTTCGGTGTGATTCTTTCCTATCATGTTTCTAGAAGCAACTGCTGCCGTCGAAACAGTGGGTACAGAGTTGACACTTGGGTAAACCGATGCTTTCTACCAATGTTTCCAGGGTGTTAAACTTAAGAGACTCGAAACCGAAGCGTTCGCGTATGCATTCCACCATCTTGGTGTATTCGGGAGAATTGGTGGTGGCGTACTTGTCGAGGTTCTTGTTCTCGTCGCCTTCCAACTCCTTGATGATGCGGCGGGTGATAAGCTCCAGGTCGCTCTTGGATGCCGTGAAGCCTATAAACGGACAGCCGTAGATGAGGGGCGGACAGGCAATGCGGATGTGTACTTCCTTGGCTCCGTATTGATAAAGCATCTTGACGTTGTCGCGCAGCTGGGTACCACGTACTATGGAGTCGTCGCAGAAGACGATGCGCTTGTCCTTGAGCATCGCTTTGTTGGGTATCAACTTCATCTTAGCCACCAGGTTACGCATCTCCTGACGTCCCGGCGTAAAGC
>CAYOKO010000072.1:0-10318 GCA_964404555.1 uncultured Bacteroidaceae bacterium
AGTGGAAGTGTGGAAGTAAATGGCGGGAAACCCTCTTACTTCCACGCTTCCACTCATTTTATCATCCTTGCCTTATTGAAAAACCCATACATTCTGTCTTTTCTTATAGATAAATGATAGTGCGGAACTTCGAGAAGCCGAATTTGCTCGATATTTACCCCTTTTCGACAAGGAATCGCAACAAATTAAAACCGATGGAAGTTGTTCTTTCGATGAGATGGTAGCATCATTAGACCCGAAAATGAATACATCCATCACCTTTTTCCATGGGAAAATTTGCAACAAACAAAAATTTATTGTATATTTGCAAGCATAAACGTTAACATCAGATACTGACAAGCTACTCGGTCAGCGTAATTCAGGATGTACCCGGTGTGCGCAGGATGTTGGGCATCCCCGAGGATCATTACATAGGGTTGATAATCGGCTTCGGATATCCCGAGACACCGTGGATATGCACCGTTGTTGATGACAAAAGCACTATCTATGAAGAAAATTTGGTTACCCCTCTTTTTAGGGGGATTTGCACTCTTGGGCAACGCCCAAAGCAACTATGCGGAGAAGATGGCACGGTCACAGGGGTATCACTGGACACATGGTAAGAATTGGGATTATGTGAACGGACTGGTAGCGAAGTCGCTGCTACTCTTTACCGAACAATATCCTGAAGCAGAAGCCTCCGGCGATTTCTATGCGTGGGCGAAGGCTTATGCAGATAATGCCATTGAGACAGATGGCAGTTTCAAGGATTTTAAGAAAGGAAATATTGATAATATCAATTCGGGAAAGGTGCTTTTCGAGCTATATCGTCATGAGAAAGCACTAGACGAGAAGAACGGAACGAACCATGCAGCCACTTATAAGCAGGCTGCTGACTTCCTGAAAAACTATCTCCAAACAGAATATCCACGTATAGCCTCCGGCGATGCACAGGGCTGTTTCTTCCACAAGGCAATCTATCCGAACCAGATGTGGCTCGATGGTCTTTATATGGGTGCAGCTTTCTATGCAGAATGGCTGGCCAATTTTGCACCGAACGATATGGAGGGATGGAGCGATGTAGCTAAACAGTTTGAGACGGTTCACCGTCACACGTACAATGTTGAAGTGGGACTGAATTACCATGCGTGGTCGGCTACACCCGGAGATAAGAACTCTTTCTGGGCTAGCAAGGAGGGAAAATACAAAGGTTGTTCTTCGGAGTTCTGGGGCAGAGGCATGGGTTGGTTTTTTGCTGCCTTGGTGGATGTATTGGAGAAGATGCCGACGGCGCATCCCGACTATGCTCAACTGAAAACAATCGCAAATCAGGTGGCCGAAGGCTTGTCGCGTCATCAAGATGAGGCGAGCGGGGTATGGTATCAGTTGCTACAGTATGACGGCAGTTATATGAGCGCCTGCGGAAAGCCTAACTATCTGGAGTCTTCAGCCTCTAGTATGTTTACGTATGCCTTTCTGAAGGGTGTACGTTTAGGTATTCTCTCCAAACGCTTCAAGGAGGTGGGCGAAAAGGCATATCTAGGTTTGCTTCATACATTCGTCACGGAGAATGAGGATAGCACGCTAAATCTGAATCAGTCGTGCCGTTCGGCAGGCTTAGGTCCGGCCAAGAGTCCGGCACGTGACGGTTCGGCCGACTACTACCTCTGTGGTGAGGACGTATGGATTGTCAACAATGAAGGTAAAGCCGTTGGTCCTTTTATCATGGCTTCGCTAGAGTATGAGAAGGCGAAAAACACAAATGCGTGTTATTTTCCGCCTTCACAACAAAAACTCGAGTCAACTTCTACTAGGATTAAGAAGCAGAAGATAGTCAACCAAGATCAGGATAATACCCTTATGGCAACTGTCCCGATGCCTTGAGGTAGCGGGTGTGGTTCACGAAGAGGGCACAGAGAGCCTGGATGTAGTCGCACTCCGCCTGCTGCCATAGGGTTTGAGCCTCCAGGAGATTGGAGAGCGTTTCCAAGCCGTTCTCGTAATTCTTGCGGGAAACCTTCAAGTTCTCCGATGCCTGGAGAATGGAACTCTCCGTGAGCTTTACCTCCAGCGCCGACTCCTCCTGACTGTTGGCAGCCAAGTTTACCTCCAGCAACATCTGCTCCTCGAGATTCTCCTTCTCTACCTCCGCTTCCTGCTGCTTCAACTTGGCACTGCGCACCTTGTACTTCATCTCGCCGAAATGGTAGAGCGGAACCTTTACCGATAACATCGCCGAGGCAGAACCGTCGTCTATGAGCTTTTCGTCGTTCAATTTCAATCCATTCATGTAACTCACACCTGCCATCAACCCCACTTGCGGAAGATGATCGCTGCGTGTGAGCTTCACCTGCTGACGCATCAGCTCCACCTTTTCCGACAAAAGGGAGGCTTCCGCACGTCCTGTTATGTCGAAATCCTTGGGAGCCGATATACCGGAGACTTGCGCCTTTAACTCCTCCAGGCTCAACTCCACCGACTCCGTGAGCGGCAATCCCATGATGTGCAGCAGGTTCATCTTGGCTACACGCAACGCATTCTGCGCCTTGAGCAGATTAAGCTCACTCTCGTTCAACTTCACCTGCACCTTGAGAACATCGTTCTTGGTCTTGAGCCCGTGGCGATAGGCACTCTCCACATTGCGCAGCAACTCCTGCAACAAGGCATGATACTCCTGCGCTACCTTACCGGATTCCTGCGCCTTGACGGTGAGAGCAAAAGCCTCATCGACGGCAAGAATCACCTTGTCGTTGGTGAGCCTACGGTTCAACACGGACATACGTTTGCCTATCTGTGCCATGCGATAGGCTGCCGTTATTTTGCCTCCCATGTAGATGGGTTGCTTCAAGTAAACACCTCCGCCAAAGAAGTTGCCTACTTTTGCCTCCAGCTTCTTGAGCTTGTCGGGCACCGCCTGTAGGAGTTGGTCGGGCGACACTTGATTGGTTACCATCCATTCGCCCAACTGCGGCACACTGCCCAGTATGCCCGTGGCGTAGTCCATGAGGTTCCATTCCAGTTTGGCAGTGGAGGCAAAGTCGAACCCTACCGCTGCGAACTGAGGCAGGAAGTTGGTGCGGTACGCCTTGACATCGTATGCCGTACGTTGCACGGTTAAATCGGCGGTAGCCAACTCCTTGTTGTGCTCCAGAGCACAGGTGCGACAACGCTCCATGGTGTACACCTCGGCTTGCGCCGTGAGAGATACGGAAAACATCGTCATCAACACACCTATATATAGCTTACAATTCATACGTTACAAAGTTTTATTTGAGTTCATCTTAAAGAACAACGCATAGAGCGTTGGGATAAAAATAAGGGTGATGAGCGTACCCATAAACAGTCCGCCCATGATGGTAGCAGCCAGAGGACCGAACATAGCATCGGGCAGCAGCGGAATCATACCCAGAATGGTGGTCAGGGATGCCATCATGACCGGACGTAGTCGGCTGAGCGAACTCTGTATCAACGCCTCGCGCATATCCCCTCCGCCGGAGAGACGGAGCGAGATTTCGTCCATGAGCACTATGCCATTCTTTATCATCATACCTATCAGTCCCAGCACACCCACTATGGCAACAAAGCCGAAGTCCTTGCCGCTTATCAGCATGGCGGGAATCACGCCTACCAGAATCAAGGGGATGCAGCAGAAGATGATGATGGGCTTCTTATAGTCCTTGAAGAGCATAATGAGGATGGCTATCATGAGCATGATGCTTGCGGGGAAGTAGCGGAAGAGGTACTTCATACTCTGGTCGCTGGCTTTCTTCTCCCCTTCCCACGACAGACTGTAACCCTGTGGCAACTGTATCTTCTCTATCTCGCGTGCTATCACCTCGCGTGCGGCCTCCGTGCCCATGCCGGGAACGGGACTGCACTGTACTCGCTGTGAGCGTTCACCGTTGTAGCGGGGCACTACGGGGTCTTCCCAGTCTATGGTGATACCGTTGGACACTTGCTTCACGGGGATGGTCTTCATGATGGCTTGTATGAGCTTCTCCTTGTCTACGTTGCCGGTACGGAGCTTCATGAGGTTCTCCTGGCTGAGGAGTGTGGAGAAGGAAGGAATAAGACTGAAGACGTTTACATCGCTGATGCTCTCCACGGGAGAACCGTCGGCATTTACGCACTTTACGTAGATATTCTCGGGATGTATACCGTTGTAGAAGGTGCCCACGGGGATGCCGTCGGTATATGCCAGGAGAGATGTACCCACGTCGCCGCGGCTTACACTCAGAGCACGTGCTTGCGGCTGGTCGTAGTCTACACGCAGTACGGGTACTTGGGGTTCCCAGTCGCCGGTGATAAGGTGTACCTTGCCGCTTGCTTCCATGATGCTACGTGCCGTGTCGGCCAGTTGGTGCAGGACGGCGGGGTCGGGTCCCATGAAGTTCACCTCTATGGGGTACTTCTTATACATAAGATTGTATCGCTTGAGCTTGACGTAGGCTTGCGGATAGCGACGGGTGAGTTCATCCTGTATCTCGTTCATGTTGTCCACCAAGGCTTGGGGCGACTCAAAGTCTATGATGAGTTCGCCGTAAGAGAGGGATGGGGTGGCGATGCTGCGCACCAAGTTGTAACGACTGGGGGTACCTCCTACCGATGCGGTGATGTGCTTCACCTCGGAACGGGAACGGAGGTAGTCGGAAATCTCCTTGAGGTCCTTTTCTACTTGTGTGTAGTTGGAGCCTTCGGGAAGTTTATACTCCATGTATAATTGGTCGTACTCCATATCGGGGAAGAAGGCTTTGGGCAATAGCTTGTAGCCGGGGATGCTCAGCAGACAGAGGGCTATGGCGATGAGTACCATAGAGATGCGGTGCTTGAGTCCGAAGTTCAGAATACTGCGTAACAGACGATATGCCCATCCGCTGTAGAGTTCCGTTGCGCCCTCGGCATCGGGGGTTGAGAAGCGTTTGCCCAGCATACTGTTTGCCATGAGCGGCACGTGTACGAGGGCGAGTATCCAACTGAGCATGAGGGACACTGCCATGACGATAAAGAGGTCGCGTACGTAGATACCGGTGGTATCGGGCGAGAGGAAGATGGGCAGGAATGCCAGTATGGCTATCAGGGTGGCACCCAGCAGCGGCATGGCGGTCTTTTTGCCTATGTCCGTGAGGGCTTGCAGACGGGGCTTGCCGCGCTTTAAGTCCACAAGGATTCCGTCTACTATCACTATGGCGTTGTCCACGAGCATACCCATGGCGAGAATAAAGGCTGCCAGGGAAACGCGCTGCAGGGTTCCACCAAACATACCGAGTACCCAGAAGGAGCCGAAGACTATGACGACCAGACTGATTCCTATCATCAATCCGCTCTGCAGACCCATGGTGAGGATGAGTACCAGTACCACAATGGTGACGGATTCTATGAGGTTGATGAGGAAGGTGTTCAGGGCATCGGATACGCGTTCGGGTTGATAGAAGACCTTTTGCAGACGTACGCCGGCGGGGAGCACGTCCATGAGTCCGTTTTCAATGCGTTCCGTTACCACACCTCCTACCTTTACAATGTCGCTTCCGGAGTTTACGGAGATGGAGATACCCAAGGCACGTTCGCCGTCGTAGGTCATTTCATTGCGGGTGGGTTTCTCGTAATCCATGGAGACGAGGGCTATGTCCTGTAGGCGTAGTTGGTCTTGCTCGTGTCCCTGGATAATCATGCGGCGTATGTCGTCTACGTTCTTGAACTTGTCGCTCACGCTTACCCGCACACGTTGGTCTCCATTATTGAAGTAGCCGCTGTAGACAGTTTGGTTCTGTCCGTTGAGTGTCTGGAGCACCTCGGTGGGCTTTACACCCAGGTTTGCCATCTTGTCTTGCAGGAGCTGTACGTTGATGCATTCGTTGCGTTTTCCATAGATATCCACGCGCGATACGCCCTCTATTTTGCTGATTTCTCGCTTCACCAATTCGGCATAATCGGCTAGCTGACGGTCGTTTAGTCCGTCTCCGGTGAGGGCGTAGAACATGCCGTACACGTCACCGAAATCGTCTTTCACGGCGGGGGTTCGTGCGCCGGAGGGGAGCGATGCGGTGGCTTCGTTTACCTTGCGGCGGAGTATATCCCAGTGCTGTTCTATCTCGTCCTCGGGCACGGTGGCGTCGAGTTCTACGGTTATCATGCTTAGGTCGTTGTAGGATACGCTCTGCACGTTGCTCAAGTCCGGCATCTTGCGTATGGCTTTCTCCAACACATCGGTTACCTCCAGTTCTACCTCGTGAGCGGATGCGCCGGGGTAGACGGTTACGACCAGGGCTTGCTTCACGCGTATGGCAGGGTCTTCGAGTTTGCTCATACTGTAGTAGGCTGAGAGACCGCCTATCACGAGCAGTACCACCAGGAAGTTGACAAGTTTCTTATTGTCGAATGCCCATTTTCCAAAGTCTATCATAGCAATCCTCCTACATTTGTTTTGGTTCTTTTGGCTACGGGGGTTACACGTTCGCCGTCCTTAAGGAAGTGAACACCGGAGGCTACGACTTGTTCACCGGCTTTCAGCTCGCTGCCTACTCGTGCGGTGCCGTCGCTGTTGAGATGGAGCAGGGTGACGGTTCTGCGGTGTAATGTGCCGCCTTCGTAGACGTAGACGCAGTTGCGGTCGTTGTCGGTAAAGATGGCGGTGGCGGGTATCTCGGTGTCGGTCTCTTGTCCGCTCTTGGGGCAGATGGTTACCATGGTGGTCATGCCGGGGGTTATCTCGGGGTGAGTGCCTTCTATGGATAGACGCATACGGTAGAGTTGGTTGGCGTTTGCCTTGCGTTCTACGATGACAGGGGTGAGGCGGAATTGCTCATCGCCGGTGACGCTGAAGGTGCAGTAATAGGAGTCGAAGGTGGCACGGTTGGCGTAGTCGGTGGCGGAGAGTTCTACCTCTACCTCCACTTTATTGGCACCAAAGAGACTCACGACGGGCATTCCGGCGCCTACGGTTTCGTTGGCTTTGAAGTAGATATCGTTTACATAGCCGTCGAAGGGTGCGTAAATGCGGGTATCGTTGAGTTGGTCCTTGGCGTGTTCGAGCTTGGCGGTGATTTGCCGGAGTCCGTATTTGGCCTTGTCGTTGTTGTCGGCGGTGGTTCCTCCTTCGGCATAGACCGCCATGATGCGTTCGGCTTCGCTCTTTATACGTTGATACTCTGCCTCGGTGGCATCGAGTTGCACTTGGTAGTCGCGCGCATCCATGCGTGCCAAGAGCTGACCTTTGCGTACGTAGTCGCCTTCTTTTACGGGTACTTCCTGCAGGGTGCCGCTCACACGGAAGGATACTCCGGCTTCGTCGGCGGCTTTGGTGCGTCCGGGTATTTGCAGACAGGTGTGTGCATTGGCTACCTGGACGGTGGCAATATTGGCGTATTTTTCTTTCTTAGATTCTTGCTTGCTGTCACTGCATCCGGTTAGGAGGAGGAGTGTGGATAGCAAGGTCAACATCCATTGCTTTTTCTTCATCTCGATTCTTATTTTAATATGTATCTTTTGTTTACGTTTCTCGCCGATGGTCGTTCATGGAGCGTTCGGCTGTGCAAAGGTACGACAAGGAACGGAGTTCACCAAACTTTTTCGACGTTTTTTGGGCGGGATACATAAAAACGTCCTCCCCTGCAGACGGCATTTGCGTCCGGCGAGGGAGGACGTTCCACGAAACGTTGCGGATGTTTACGCAGCGCATCACGTGGATGAATCTATTATTATGCTTGCAAGGCAGCGGCGAGCTGCTTGATAGCCTCAACATCTGCCGGTTTAACGGCTGAGCGGATGGAAACGACCGGCTCTATAACGGTGATATCCTTCATCTGCTCCAACTTGGCACGCATCACCTTTGCTGCTTGTGGTGCCCAGGTGCCGTTCTCTATCAAGCCTACGGTACGGTTGCGGTAGGTCTTGACGGCGAGATGACTCAGGAAGTCCTCCATGGCCGGCATCACGGTACCGTCGTAGGTGGGAGCTGCCAGCACCATGCGATCGTAACGGAAGGCGTCTTCTACGCACTCGGCTATGTCGGTGCGAACCAAGTCGGAGATGGCTACCTTTACACCTGCTGCCTCCAGTTCGCTTGCCAGTGCGAGGGCTGCTTGCTTGGTGTTGCCGTGGAGAGAGCAGTAGGCTATGAATACGCCCTTTGTCTCGGACTCGTACTTACTCCAGGTGTCGTAAAGACCTATGTAGTAACCCAGGTTCTCCTTGAGGATGGGGCCGTGGAGCGGACAGATGGTTTGAATGTCGAGCGTAGCTGCCTTCTTGAGCAGACCTTGTACGCTGGCGCCATACTTACCGCAGATATTGAAGTAATAACGGCGTGCCTCACAAGCCCAGTCATCGGTTTCGTTGCAGAGGGCGCCGAACTTACCGAAGCCATCGGCTGCGAAGAGTACTTTTTCGCTCTCTTCGTAGGTTACAATCACCTCGGGCCAGTGTACCATGGGGGCTGCAAAGAAGCGGAGGGTGTGGGTACCGAGTGTCAGGGCATCGCCTTCTTTTACCACTTGTACGACATTCTTCACTCCGGCGGGATAGAACTGGTCTACAAAGCTGCGTGCCTTGGCGGAACATACCAGGGTACAGGAGGGGTATTTCTCCAGCAACCACATCATGTTTGCGGAGTGGTCGGGTTCCATGTGTTGCACTACCAGATAGTCGGGGGTGCGTCCCTGCAGGGTTGCTTCCAGATTGGCTTGCCACTCACTGCTTTTGCGCTCGTCAACCGTATCCATTACGGCTATCTTCTCGTCCATGATAACATACGAATTGTACGCCATTCCCTCGGGAACGATGTATTGACCTTCAAAGAAGTCAATGTCCAGGTCATCTACTCCAATATAGTAGATAGAGGATTCTTCTGTTACTTTCATTTTATACTTTCTCTATTGTAATTATTTCGTTGATTCATTGTTGAGTATCTTTGCCGCTATGGTGGTGATGTCGCCTACGGTTATTACGCCGTTGCCATCGGCATCGGCGGCTGTTACGTTTATGTCACTGCCGTTGTCAAGGATATAGGCTGCTACGGCGGTGATATCGCCTACGGTTATTTCGCCGTTGCCATCGGCATCGCCCGTGAGTAAGCCCATCGGTACGGTTATGTAGTCGCTCCATGGGGAGTAGATACCGTACTTAATGGCACGTACACGGTAGTAGTACTGCGATTCCGTGAGCCCGCTAAAGGAGTATTCGGTATCGGTGGTGTCATAGGTGCCTACGATATCGGCTTCGTCACCGGAACCGTCTTCGGTGGAGGTAACGGTGAACTGCGAGATGTAACTCCGGGAGGAGGGTTCCAGGCGGAAGCTGTAGGGGGAGGTGTCACTATTTAGTGTAGCCTTCAATATTGTTGTCTCCGAAGAAGAGAGCGTGAATGTGTAGTAACCCAATTTTTCATTCTTCTCGTTGTAAATGTAGAGTTTATACGTAGGAGAGGAAACGGAACTGCTAGCGGGCGTTACGGTTATCGACACGTAGAAGGTAGAGTGGGAGGATGTACACGGTGGTGTTTGCAGCCAACCCGTAATTGCGTTGCTACCTATCTGCACTTTTCCGCTGCGCACGTAAACGTTCTCACCTGTCCAACCGGCGACTTGTGTGTAGCTATCGAGCTTGGTGGATACGTTCGTGGAAATAGTGCTACCTACGGGAAATCCGCTGAAGTCCTCGTCTATAAGATAACCGCTGTTGGGATTGGGCAGTGTGACGGAGAGTTCCACTTCGTAACGGTCGGCCTCCTCTACCCCATTCCATCGTGCGGTGAAGCTGTCGTCGGTTACTTGGGTGGCAGATAGCGGTTGGGGGGTGTCCACAACATTCTCTTCCATAACACTGAAGCTTATGACGCCATTGTTCTCGCTGATGTTGTAGATGGGTTTATTGAGGTAATACGTACCGTCGGTATTCTTATTGAAGAGCGTTGCTGCAGGGGAGGTTGTGTTGGTGAGCGAAGTGTTTCCGGAGGTTCCGGGATAAGGATCGCCTGCCATACCAGCATCCGTCCACGTGGTATTGTTATCGGCCGGTACTACGGCGTAGCGTTGATGACTTACTGTATTATTTACTACATTATTCTTCCATGCGGTTTCATTGTAGTCTACGTGTGTTACCAGCATACCGTGACCGGGCAACTTGGAGTCCCATTTATCGAGCTGACGATTCTCCAGGAGGTAGTACTCGCTCCTATTGTTATCGTTGAACAATACATAGGCATCGGGGCTTTGTGTCAACGCTTTCATGTCCGTTACATAAAGCTTTTCTTTAAGTTCTACAGGGGTGAGCCACCCCATACTCCAACGCTCAAAAGCGGTATATCCGCAGGGGACATATCCATCCCCATTGTAGCTGCCGTAGT
>CAYOKO010000073.1:0-10228 GCA_964404555.1 uncultured Bacteroidaceae bacterium
TTCTGACGAAGGGTAGAGAAGAAGCTCTGTTGCTTACGCTTCACCACAGCAATGCGATAGTTGGCACGGCGAATGGTGAGCGTAGTATCCTCCCTACACGTATTGTTGCGACCATCTATGGCAAGAAGATAGTTGTGACTGCGACTCGCCACCTTCAACGTAATCACCGCATCATCGCTCATAATCAACGGACGCATATTGAGACTATGCGGTGCAATCGGCGTGATACCTATACTGTGCGACGTAGGGACTATGATGGGACCACCCACACTCAAGGAATAGCCCGTACTGCCGGTAGGAGTGCAGATGATGAGACCGTCGGCCTGATAGACCGTAAGGAACTCACCGTTGATCCATGCGTGGATGCTAATCATAGAGGAGTTGTCACGCTTGAGTACCGCAATCTCGTTCAGCGCAAAGGGGTAACTATTCAAGTTCATACCATCGCTCTCTATGCGGAGCACACTGCGCTCCTCTACCGCATAGTCGCCACGGTAAATGGCATGAATAGAAGACTCAATCTCACTCGCCGACACATCTGCCAGGAAACCCAGACGACCCATATTGATACCGATGATGGGGATATGCTTGTCTCCCACACGACCCGCCGCCTTCAGGAAGGTACCATCGCCCCCCATACTCAGGACGAAGTCCGCCTCGAAGTTATTGTCCACAATCAAGCCGGAGTGAGGGATGGTTAGCTTGAACTCATCCACCAGATATTCGTAGAACTCCTTATCTATATATACCTCTGCCTCCATCTCCTTCAAGAGGTTGAGGAGCTTCATAATGGAAACCGACTTGCGAGCCTGATAATGGTTTCCAAAGATGGCAAATTTCATTTTCTTCCTGTCCATTCGTTTCCTCCTTTTAAAGAAATAAGGGTTTTTGAATCTTTTTATACCCTTTTCGATGGCAAATTTACGTCTTTTTCCGTAACTTTGCGTTCTAAGAAGAAAAAATATAGGTAAAGATGACAAAATTAAGCGTAAATATCAATAAGATTGCCACTCTGCGCAATGCGCGTGGAGGGGATAACCCCAATGTTCTGAAGGTGGCATTGGATTGCGAGCGCTTCGGCGCACAGGGTATCACCGTTCACCCCAGACCGGATGAGCGACACATTCGTTACCGGGATGTGCTGGACTTGAAGCCGGAGCTGACAACAGAGTTCAACATTGAAGGATACCCGTGTGATTCCTTCATAGACTTGGTAGTGTCCGTACGTCCGGCACAGGTGACGCTGGTTCCGGATAAACCGGGACAGATTACCTCCAACAGTGGATGGGATACCAAGGCAAACCTGGAGTTCCTGACCGATATTGTGAGCCGTTTCCGTGAGGCGGGCATCCGCACCTCTATCTTTGTAGGTACCGACCCCGAGATGGTGGAGTATGCTGCCAAGGCGGGTGCCGACCGTGTAGAGCTTTACACAGAGCCGTATGCCAGCAACTATGCTAAGTCTCCTGCCGATGCGGTGGCTCCGTTTGTGGAGGCAGCTACGGTAGCACGTAACCTGGGACTGGGTGTTAATGCGGGACACGATTTGAGTTTGGAGAACCTGGCTTACCTGAAGCAGCAGATTCCTTGGTTGGCAGAGGTGAGCATAGGTCATGCACTCATCTGCGATGCTCTGTACTATGGTCTCGAGGAGACTATTCAGCGTTATTTAGCTTGTTTGCAATAAAATAGATAGAAGATGAAAGTATTTTCTTTTTTGGCCGATGGCTTTGAGGAGATTGAGGCGTTGGCTGTGATAGATATTTTGCGCCGTGCAAAGGTGGAGGTGAAGACCGTATCCGTAAACGGCAAGAGTGTGGTTACGGGTGCCCATGGCATTCCCGTGACGTCCGATATTCTGTTTGAGGAGCTGGATGCTACCGGTGCCGACTTGTTGATTCTTCCGGGTGGACTGCCCGGTGCAACCAACCTTGCCGACCATGTGGGGTTGCGTGAGGTGATACAGAAGCAGTATGACAACGGTGGTATGTTGGCGGCGATATGTGCAGCCCCCATGGTGTTTGGTCGTATGGGCTTGTTGCTGGGTCGCAAGGCTACCTGCTATCCGGGCATAGAACCGGAGTTGAAGGGTGCCGAGATTACCGGCGAGATGGTGCAGGAGGATGGACAGTTTATCACAGGTAAGGGTCCGGCAGCTGCCAATGCGTTCGGTTTGACACTGGTAGAGCGTTTGCGTGGCAAGGAGATTGCTCGTGTAATCGCCCAAGGAATGTTGCTTTTACCACAATAAAAGAGGACGACAACATCCACAATATTCGTAACAATGCAGAACGCAACAAATTATGCCATTATTGTGGCTGGTGGAAAGGGACTGCGTATGGGGGCAGACTGCCCCAAACAGTTCCTGGAAGTGGGTGGCAAACCCATCTTGATGCACACGTTGGAGTGTTTCCATCGATTCGACCCCAACCTGCGCATCATCTTGGTACTACCCCATGACCACCAAGCCTACTGGAAGGAGTTGTGCGAGAAGTATGCCTTTCGCGTACCTTATATAATAGCCAACGGAGGCGAAACCCGCTTCCACTCCGTACGCAACGGACTGGCCATGGTACCCGATGATGCTCCGGAAGACGCTGTAGTGGCGGTACACGACGGTGTGCGACCGTTTGTCTCTACAGAGGTACTCACCGACTGCTTTGCAGAAGCTCGCATAATGGGTGCAGTGGTACCGGTGATTCCGGTGGTGGAAACGGTACGCCATCTGCTGGACGATGGCGACAGCGAAACCGTAGATCGCTCGGCGTATCGACTGGTGCAAACGCCGCAAACCTTCACCGTATCGCTCTTGAAACAAGCCTATGACCAACCCTACACCGATGCCTTCACTGACGATGCCTCGGTGGTGGAAGATATGGGCATATCTGTCACCCTGATACCGGGCAACCGGGAAAACATAAAAATAACCACCCCCTTCGACCTGAAGGTGGCGGAAATACTCTGCAAATAAATGGGTGTAGCCGATATCCTGTCTACCGACCTACAGTACCTCCCGGGGGTGGGACCGAACCGTGCTAAGTTGTTGAGCACGGAGATTGCGGTGTCCACCTACCGCGACCTACTCTATTACTTCCCCTACAAGTACATAGACCGCAGTCGCATCTACCGGGCAATTGAGCTTAACCCCGATATGCCATACGTGCAGTTGCGTGGTCACATTCTGAGTTTCTCCGAGGAGGGGGAGGGATACAAGAAGCGATTGGTGGCGCACTTTACGGATGGCACATCGGTGGTAGACTTGGTGTGGTTCCAAGGCATCCGCTTTATACGGGGGAAGTACAAGGAGCATACCGACTACATCGTCTTTGGCAAACCCACCTTATTTAATAGTAGGTTCAGCATTGCTCATCCGGACATAGACGATGTGGCATCGCTGCAACTGAGCAGTATGGGTCTGCAACCCTATTACAACACCACAGACAAGATGAAGCGTAGCGGACTAACCTCCAATACCCTCTTCAAACTCATCCAAAAGCTGCTGGAGATTCTCAAAGGCACCCTGGAGGAGACCCTCACCCCCGCCCTACTCCGGGCACACAAGCTGATGCCACTGGAGGAGGCAATGCAGACGGTGCATCATCCGGTGGATATGACCTCGTTACAACAAGCACAATATAGACTGAAATTCGAAGAGTTGTTCTTTGTACAACTCAACATACTACGCTACACCCACGACCGACTGATGAAGTACTGCGGCATCCCCTTCCGCAAGGTGGGAGAGCACTTCATGGACTTCTACAACCACCATCTACCCTTTCCTCTTACAAATGCTCAGAAGCGAGTAATCAAGGAGATACGTACCGATATGGGCAGCGGCAAACAGATGAACCGACTGCTGCAAGGAGACGTAGGTAGCGGCAAGACACTGGTGGCACTCATGTGTATGCTCTTGGCACTAGACAACGGATGTCAGGCGTGCCTGGTGGCTCCCACCGAGATACTTGCCGAACAACACGTGGCTACCATTGCACAGTTTCTGGAGGGGATGAACATCAACGTACAACTCCTCACCGGACAGGTAAAAGGCAAGCGACGTGCCGCCGTACTCGAGGGACTGGCAGACGGTTCCGTACAGATACTAGTGGGAACCCATGCGGTGTTCGAGGATACGGTACACTTCCTGAACCTTGGATTTGTGGTGATAGACGAACAACACCGCTTTGGCGTGGAACAACGTGCCAAACTATGGAACAAGAACACCACCCCGCCCCACGTACTGGTGATGACTGCCACCCCCATTCCCCGCACCCTGGCCATGACCCTTTACGGCGACCTGGATGTATCGGTGATAGACGAACTTCCGCCCGGACGTAAGCCCGTAAAGACGCTCCACTGCTACGAAAGCAAGCGAGCCGGACTCAACAGCTCCATCCGCCAACAGATAGAGCAAGGACGACAGGTGTACATCGTGTATCCGTTGATACAGGAAAGCGAGAAGATCGACCTCAAGAACCTGGAAATGGGGTATCAACAAGTATGCGAAGTGTTTCCCGAATATGCCGTAAGCAAAGTACACGGCAAGATGAAACCCGCCGAGAAGGATGCCGAGATGCAACGCTTTGTAAAGGGCGAAACCCAAATACTCGTTGCCACCACCGTGATAGAGGTGGGGGTAAACGTGCCCAATGCCTCGGTGATGATTATAGAGAATGCCGACCGCTTCGGCCTCTCCCAGCTTCACCAGTTGCGAGGGCGTGTGGGACGTGGAGCCGACCAATCCTACTGCATCCTGGTAACCGGATTCAAGTTGAGCGAGACCACCCGCAAGCGTATTAATATAATGGTATGCAGCACCGACGGCTTCGAGATAGCCGAGGAAGACCTGAAGCTTCGCGGTCCCGGCGACCTGGAGGGAACCCGTCAGAGTGGTGTAGCCTTCGAGTTCCGCATAGCCAATCTGGCACGCGACGGAGCCATACTGCAACAAGCCCGCGATGCCGCAAGTGCCATCATCCAGAGCGACCCCACCTACAGCAATCCCGTTAACAGTAGACTATGGGAACAGCTCCGTTTGTTGCGCAAAACGCACATTAATTGGTCTGCCATCTCCTAGCGTAAAAATTCGTGATTTGCCTATTATTTGTACGGAAAAATGGTCTATTCGTAGAAATTTGCGCACAAAAAGGGCAAAAATATGCAAGTTTGCTTGGTTTATTGCTTTCTTTTTTCTATATTTGCAAAGTCTTATTGGAAATGAGACGACATCGATTTAATGTTAAACCCTTAATCTATTAAGATAAAAAAGGCTTGAGCGGGTATTCGTGTGTGGCAGACAGCGTGCTGTTTGAAAGATGCCGCAAACGAATGTCAGCTTGCAAAAAAAGAAGTAAATGATGCAGTTGAAAAAAGTAAAACGTGCCCTCTTGGCAGTAGGACTCTTGTTCTCCGCCTCGGTCTCGGCACAAGACTTGATAGCAAGTCAAGCTCCTACGGATCGTAGGATGAAAGCAGTAGATTCCGTTGCCCTGCAACGTGTTATACAAGTAGAAGCTCGCAACTATGCAGCCAACCTCTATCCGGACTGGAACAACCGTTATGCCCACAAATACAGTGTAGCGGCTCCGGACTCCTTCCGAATCGATATGCGCAATTTCTGTATGCCTACCCCCAGCCGATTGGTAACCTCCAATTACGGTTATCGTGCCAGCTTCGGTCGTATGCATAAGGGACTGGATATCAAAGTATATATCGGTGATACCATTGTTTCTGCCTTCGACGGTCGTGTTCGTATCGTGGACTTCGAAGGAAAAGGCTACGGTAACTACGTAGTAATCCGCCACAACAACGGTTTGGAGACCATCTACGGTCACCTCTCCAAGCATTTGGTTCGACCCAACCAAGAGGTAAAAGCGGGAGAACCCATCGGTCTGGGTGGTAACACCGGACGTTCTACCGGTTCTCACCTACACTTCGAGACCCGTATTCTGGGCGAAGCCATTAACCCGGCTCTCCTGTTCGACTTTCCCAACCAAGATGTTACGTGCGACGAGTACTTGTTCCGTTCCAAGGGCGGTTCCGTGGCTGTCAACAGTCGTAGCGGTGAGCGTCAGGAAGTTACAGTAACCAAGAGTGTAGAAAGAGGCAGCTCATCCGCATCCCGCAGTCGTAGCCGTGGCGGTAGCTACCACAAGGTAAAGAAGGGCGAATCACTCTACTCCATCGCTCGCAAGAAGGGCGTGAGTGTCAATGCTCTTATGCGTGCCAACCACTTGTCCGGTTCCTCCAAGTTGCGTCCGGGTCAGGTGCTTAAGTTGAATTAAAACTCCATCTAAGTATATTGCGGGTCTACTTGTGAAGGTAGACTCGCTTTTTTGTACCCGTATGTTTTGTTATATCATTGAAAAATTGTACCTTTGTCGGCAATTTCAAGAACAAAGATGAAAACAGCTGTTACAGATACAAAAGAGCAATTCGAGGCGGTTATGGCAGAATGCCGCGAACTGTTCTCCAAGAAACTGCACGACTACGGCGCAGCATGGCGCATTATGCGTCCCACCTCCCTCACCGACCAGATACTGATTAAAGCCAAACGTATCCGCTCGCTGGAGACCAAAGGAGTAGCACTTGTGGACGAAGGCATTCGTTCCGAGTTCATCGCCATAGTCAACTATAGCATCGTGGGACTCATCCAGCTAGAATGCGGCTATGCCGACACCTGCGACATGACACCCGAGGAAGCACTGGCACTCTACGACAAGCACGCCCAAGCCTCCCTCCAACTCATGCTCCGCAAGAACCACGACTACGATGAAGCATGGCGCAATATGCGCGTAAGTTCCTATACTGATTTGATTCTTATGAAGATATACCGAACCAAGGAGATAGAAGCCCTCCACGGCAATACGCTGGTGAGCGAGGGAATAGATGCCAATTACATGGACATGATGAACTACTCCGTATTCGGACTGATAAAATTGAGTTTTGAAGAGTAGACTGCGATATAGGTTCCTCCTGACTACGGTGACGATTCTGAGATTCGCCGTTGCACTGACCTTCCTGTTCTCCGGTTTTGCCAAAGCGGTGGACCCCATGGGAACGGTAATTAAGTTGCAGGAATATCTCACGGGATTCCACATCCCGTTGGAGGTACCTCTACCCCTTCTCACCACCTTCACACTGCTCCTTTCGGGGGTTGAATTTTGCATCGGTGTATTTCTCTTTCTGGGTATTCACCGCAGGTTATCGCTCCTCATGGCAGGACTGATGCTCCTGGTATTGACCCCCTTGACATTCTATCTGGCACTCTACAATCCGGTACAGGACTGCGGATGCTTCGGCGATGCCCTGGTGCTCACCAACTGGCAGACCTTTGGGAAGAATGTGGTGCTGGTAGTAGCCATCATCGTTCTGCGTCGCAACTTCCGCAAGGTGTTCCGATTCCTGATGATTCGTCACGCATGGATTGTCACCCTGCACTCGGTGTTCTTCATCCTGATATTCTCCATCCTCAACCTCGTGACCCTGCCCTACTTCGACTTCCGTCCCTACAAAGTGGGCGTGAACATACCGCAAGCCATGCAGCTGCCGGAGGGAGCGGAACCACCGGTGTTCGAGACACTCTTTACACTGGAGAAGGATGGAAAGCAGCAGACCTTTACGCTCGACGACTACCCAGAAGATACCACCTGGCACTTTGTGGACAGCGAGACCAAGCTGATAAAAGAGGGTGCAGTGCCTGCCATTCAGGATTTTGCATTGCAGTGCGAAGAGGACGGAGAGGACATAACCGATGAGGTGCTTGCCGACAGCGGATACACCTTCCTGCTGATAGCTCCCTACCTCACGGAAGCCGATGATGCGCTAGCCGACCCCATCAATACCCTCTACGAGTATTGTACCGACTACGGTTACGCCTTCTACTGTGTGACCTCTACACAAGGAGCGGCACTGGAATCCTGGAAGGATGTGACGGGTGCCGATTACCCCTTCTGCTTTGCCGACGATGTGATGCTGAAGACCATGGTGCGCAGCAATCCGGGATTGGTACTGCTCAAGAACGGTACAATTTATGGCAAATGGAGTGCCTGGCAACTGCCCGAGGAGGCTGAGTTGAATGCTCCGCTGGAGACACTCCCCCTGGGACAACTCCACGAGAAGACCCTCTCGCAGAAGGTTACACGCATTCTCCTGTGGTACCTCCTGCCCATCCTCTGCCTCGTGCTGATAGACCGCCTGCTGGTGGGACGCTTTTTGTACAAGAAATCAAGAAATAAAACTAAAATACTAAATCGCTTAAAGCAAATAAAAATGAGAAAGAAAATTGTAGCAGGTAACTGGAAAATGAACATGAACCTGCAAGAAGGTGTTGCCTTGGCAACGGAATTGAAGGAGGCTTTGGCAGCTGACCGGCCTCAGTGTGACGTAGTAATCTGTACTCCTTTCATCCACTTGGCTCCTGTAGCCGGCATCGTGGAGGGTACCGTTATCGGTCTGGGTGCCGAGAACTGCGCCGACAAGGTGAAGGGTGCTTACACCGGTGAGGTGTCTGCAGAGATGGTTAAGTCTACCGGTGCTCAGTACGTTATCTTGGGTCACTCCGAGCGTCGTGCTTACTACGGTGAGACTGCCGAGATCCTGAAGGAGAAGGTGAACTTGGCTCTCGAGAACGGTTTGAAGGTTATCTTCTGCATCGGCGAGGTTTTGGCTGAGCGCGAGGCTAACAAGCAGAACGAGGTGGTAAAGGCTCAGTTGGAGGGTTCTCTCTTCGATCTTACTGCCGAGCAGTTCTCTAACATCATCCTGGCTTACGAGCCGGTTTGGGCTATCGGTACCGGTAAGACCGCTACTTCCGATCAGGCTGAGGAGATGCACGCATTCATCCGTCAGACCATCGCTGAGAAGTTTGGCGCAGCTGCTGCCGAGAACGTTTCCATCCTGTATGGTGGTTCTTGCAAGCCTAGCAACGCTAAGGAGATCTTCGCTAAGCCGGATGTTGACGGTGGCTTGATTGGCGGTGCCGCTCTGAAGGTTGCCGACTTCAAGGGCATCATCGATGCTTGGAAGGCTTAATCCCTACAAAAAAGATGGGCGAGAGCGTGGCTACATAGGTGCTACGCTTTCTGCCCCTTTTGTTTATAAATCAGTAATTAACAATATGAGAATCCTATCTTGTTTACTCCTATGGTGCTGTGCCGTGGTGCTGCATGCACAGACGTTTACGTCGCATCTGGAAAGCGAAAACGTGGGAGAAGGGAGTGTGCGTCTGCATCAGAGTAGTAAGATTACCGAACTGGTGAATGCTCGCAGCAACACAACGACTCCTACCGCTCGTCCGGCAAAGACTACTACCTCTAAGCCTACGACTACGCAGACACAACGGAGCGATACGGCTCGTGTTTACTCTTCGCACGACTTGGTGAAAGTTTCCGGTTATCGTGTACAGGTGTATGCGGGCAGTGGCGACGGCAACGGAAAGCGTGAGGCAGAGCGCATGGCCAACATGGTGCGCAGCCAGTATCCGGGAGAAAACGTGTACAGTTCTTTTGTACGTTCTCGTTGGGTATGCCAAGTGGGCAACTACCGCACCATAGCAGAGGCGCAAGCCATGAAGAGAAGCATGATGGGAGTGAAAAGTTTTAGAGAGGCTACCATAGTGAAATGCACCGTGGTGGTACCTCGTAAATAATTAAGTATAAGGAACGTTATGGAACAGCCGCAGGAATTCAGAGAGGGACTGGAAGCATTGCAGGAACACTACAAGGAGATTATCACGCTTTTGGGCGAGGACGCCGAGCGTGAAGGTTTGGTGAAGACGCCGGAGCGTGTAGCAAAGGCGATGCAGACCTTGACGCGCGGATATTTCATGAATCCGGAGGAGGTGCTCTTGTCGGCTAAGTTTAAGGAGGATTATCGTCACATGGTGATTGTGAAGGATATAGATTTCTTCTCGTTGTGCGAGCATCATATGTTGCCGTTCTACGGCAAGGTGCATGTGGCGTACATCCCGAACGGTTACATCACGGGGTTGAGCAAGATTGCACGTGTGGTGGATATCTTCTCACATCGTTTGCAGGTGCAGGAGCGTATGACGTTGCAGATTAAGGAGTGTATCCAGAATGCGCTGCAGCCACTGGGTGTCATGGTGGTGGTAGAGGCGCGCCACATGTGTATGCAGATGCGGGGAGTGGAGAAACAAAATTCCATTACCACGACGAGCGACTTCACCGGAGCGTTCCAACAAGCCAAAACACGTGAGGAGTTCTTGAAC
>CAYOKO010000074.1:0-10155 GCA_964404555.1 uncultured Bacteroidaceae bacterium
TGCAGAATGCCATTCAGACCGTACAGCAGCACGGCGGACAGATGATTGAACCGGAACACGTAATGACCGGTGTCATGAAGGTAGGTGACAGTGTGTGCCGATTCTTGTTTAACAAGACAGGTGCCAACCAGGCGCACATAACCCAGCAGGTGGAGAAGTTGGTAGCATCGGCTCCGCGTGTACAAGGGGGCGAACCTTATTTGAGCCGCACCACCAATGAGGTGTTTACCAAGGCCGAGGAGATTTGCAAGAAATGGGGCGATGAGTACGTTACCGTCGAGACCCTTCTTATGGCACTCCTACAGGTAGACTCACAGGTGAGCCGGATACTCAAGGATGCCGGACTTACAGAGAAAGAGTTGGATACCGCTATAAAGGAACTCCGCAAGGGAGAAAACGTTAAGTCACAGAGCAGCGAGGACACGTATCGTTCTCTGGAGAAGTACGCTCGTAACTTGGTGGAGGATGCCCGCAACGGCAAACTGGATCCGGTGATTGGACGTGACGAGGAGATACGACGAGTGTTGCAGATCTTGAGTCGACGTACCAAGAACAACCCCATCTTGATAGGTGAACCGGGTACGGGTAAGACGGCTATTGTGGAGGGATTGGCACATCGTATCTTGCGAGGCGATGTTCCCGAGAACCTAAAGGATAAGCAATTGTATTCTCTTGATATGGGTGCCTTGATTGCCGGTGCCAAGTATAAGGGTGAGTTCGAGGAGCGTCTTAAGAGTGTTATCAATGAGGTAACTTCGAGCGATGGCAACATCATCTTGTTTATCGATGAGATTCACACACTGGTGGGTGCCGGTAAGGGTGAGGGTGCCATGGATGCTGCCAACATCTTGAAGCCAGCTTTGGCGCGTGGTGAGTTGCGTAGCATCGGTGCAACAACTCTGGACGAGTATCAGAAATATTTTGAGAAGGACAAAGCGCTGGAGCGTCGTTTCCAGATGGTTATGGTGAACGAACCGGATACGCTGAGTAGTATTTCTATCCTGCGTGGATTGAAGGAGCGTTACGAGAATCACCATAAGGTTCGTATCCAGGACGATGCTATCATAGCGGCAGTGGAGTTGTCCAACCGTTACATCACGGAGCGTTTCTTGCCGGATAAGGCGATTGACTTGATGGACGAGGCGGCTGCCAAACTGCGTATGGAGCGTGACTCTGTGCCCGAGGAGCTGGATGAGATTACACGTAAGCTGAAACAGCTGGAGATTGAGCGTGAGGCGATTAAGCGTGAGAACGATACGGCGAAACTGGAGCAGTTGAACAAGGAGATTGCCGACTTGAAGGAACAGGAGAAGCAGTTCCAGGCAAAGTGGCAGAGCGAACGTACGTTGGTGAACCAAATTCAGCAACATAAACAGGAGATTGAGAACCTGAAGCTGGAGGCGGAACGTGCGGAGCGTGAAGGCAACTACGGTCGTGTAGCGGAGATTCGTTACGGCAAGCTGAAGGAGCTGGAGAGCAAGATTCAAGAGATTGAGGTGCAGCTCAAGAGCACACAGGGTGGCGAGGCGATGATTAAAGAGGAGGTTACTGCCGAGGATATCGCCGATGTGGTTAGCCGTTGGACGGGCATACCGGTGAGCAAGATGTTGCAGAGTGAGCGCGATAAGTTACTCCATCTGGAGGATGAGTTGCATAAGCGTGTCATCGGTCAGGACGAGGCTATCACGGCTGTGTGCGATGCGGTTCGTCGTAGCCGTGCGGGTTTGCAGGATCCTAAGCGTCCCATCGGAAGCTTCATCTTCTTGGGTACTACGGGTGTCGGCAAGACGGAGCTGGCAAAGGCGTTGGCAGCGTATCTGTTCGATGATGAGAACCTTATGACACGTATCGATATGAGTGAGTATCAGGAGAAGTTCAGCGTGACGCGACTCATAGGAGCGCCTCCGGGATACGTAGGATACGATGAGGGTGGGCAATTGACAGAGGCCGTTCGTCGGAAACCGTACTCTGTGGTATTGTTCGATGAGATTGAGAAGGCGCATCCGGATGTGTTCAACACATTGTTGCAGGTTCTGGACGACGGACGTCTTACCGACAATAAGGGTCGTGTAGTAAACTTCAAGAATACCATCATAATCCTCACGAGTAACCTGGGTAGTAGCTACATACAGGGACGTGTAGAGGAGATGTACAAGAAGGAAGCCGAGATGACCGGCAATACCGATACCTTCGAGACTCAATGGCTGGATGAGACGCGCGACGAGGTGATGCAGATGTTGAAGAAGACCATTCGTCCGGAGTTTCTGAATCGTATCGATGAGACCATCATGTTCCTGCCGCTGAAGAAAGCTGAGATTCGTAAGGTGGTGGAGATACAGATTCACAACATTCAGCAGATGTTGACCGACAACGGTGTGACGTTGCAGCTTACAGATGCGGCACTGGATTACCTTGCCGAGGTGGGCTACAATCCGGAGTTCGGCGCTCGTCCGGTGAAGCGTGCTATTCAGCGTTACTTGTTGAACGACTTGAGTAAGACGCTGTTGGGTATGAGCATAGACAAGACACGCCCCATTGTGGTAGATTGTAAGGAGAATCACCTTACCTTTGCGAATGCATAATGTTTTTTAGTTAGTTGATTCATATAACCGAAAAAGCGGTTGGAGGATGTTGTGAAACAAACCTTCAACCGCTTTTATTTTTTTATTGGAAGTCATTAATCATCCCAACCACATAGCGAGCCTCATCGTCCGTCATAACGGGACTGATAGGAAGAGACAGTTCATGCGCCGCAATATACTCCGTAACGGGCAGTTCCACCCCGTTTAATTCACTGTACGCCTCCTGCTTATGCGGAGGAACGGGATAGTGAATAAGCGTTTGAACACCCCGCTCCGCCAGATACTGTTGCAACTCCTCCCTACACTCGCACAACAACGGATAGATGTGAAATACCGAACACTCCACCTCACCGTGATACGGCACCTGCACGAGTGGGTTCTGAATCTCCTCGGAATAGATACGAGCAATCTCACGACGACGATCGTTGTCGGCATCCAAACGAGGAAGCTTCACCTGCAAAGCAGTCGCCTGGAGTTCATCCAACCTACTGTTAAATCCCTTGTACAGACTATAATACTTGGTGTTACAACCGTAATTTGCCAACATACGCACCTGGTCGGCTAGCGCAGAATCATTGGTCATCACGGCACCGCCATCCCCCAATGCCCCCAGGTTCTTACCCGGATAGAAGCTAAATGCCGCCGCATCGCCTATACTCCCGGCACGAGAATCCTGATAAAACGCCCCATGCGCCTGCGCAGCATCCTCTATCACCTTAAGGCCGAAACGGTCGGCAAGGTCACAAATGGTATCCATGCGGCACACCCGTCCATATAGATGCACAGGTAGGATAGCACGTGTACGATCGGTAATGCAATCTACTATCTTCTCGGCATCCATGAGTAAGGTATCCCGGCGCACATCACAAAGCACAGGCGTAAGTCCGGCATCGCTCACCGCCAAGACCGAAGCTATGAAGGTATGTCCGGAGACAATAACCTCATCGCCATCGTTCCATCCGCACAACTCCTTGTATGCACGGAAGATAAAGCGCAAGGCATCGAGTCCACTGCCCACGGGTACACAATAATCCACCCCACAGTAAGCGGCAAAATCCTGCGAAAATGCCTCCACCCTACTGCCGTTGAGGTAGTAGCCGGAGCGTATGGTATTCTCCAATTCTTGTGTAAGCCGGGGTTCAAAGCTTGCACTTACTTTCTCTAAATCAAGGTATTTTATTTCCATGATTACGTTTATTTTTTACAAAGGTATAGATTTCTACACAAACCAACAAACGATTTCCCTAAAAAGTGCTCCCCTCGAGCCTATTATTCCGCAGAAACCGTTGTAGCAAGACTCTCCATACCGTAGCGATTCTTGGCTGTGACAGCGTAAAAGCGACAAACACCCGCCTCGACGGGAAGCGTACACTCGGTACCCTCCACCCCGGTAACAATCATATTCGTCACATCCTCCGTATCCACCGGATACATATCGCTACCGTAAAGCGTGTAGGTAACATCATCACCCGCCGACTGCCAACGCAAAGTGCAAAGGAGTCCATCGGCATCCAGAGTAACGTGCGTAGGAGCCGCCGGAGCCTCCACACCGTTTGCCTCCGTTGCCCGCCATACAGACGGGAACATATAGTAGGAGTTGCGTGCAAAAGAATAAATACCCTTGGGATTGGTCCACAAGAACTTGGCACGGTAATACGCCTGACCGCCCATCTGCATACCGCGAATCACCTCCATCTCACGAGTAAACACATCCAATCCCCAGTTCTTTTCACTCAGCAGATAAATACCCAATCCCGGCACCACCGGTTTGCCGTAACAAGCTTCCTGCCAGTTGGCAGCAAAAGGATAAAAATGATTGTCGCGAAAGTACATCATGGGAAACAACGCATCCATCACCCCACTCGCAAGCCACGCCTGCGCCTCCTGCGACACCGCCTTGTAGGCATTCCATCCGCCGGAAGGATAGCGTTGGAGGTCGGTATATTTCCCTATCGGCGAAGCACTCACCTTCACCCACGGTTTCAGTTGTTTTATCGTCTTACTCAAGTGCGTAGCGATGCGCGTTATATTGCCTCTTCGCCACTCCCCCTTGGACATCCCCCTACCGGACAACTTGTAAGAAGCATCATCGGGAAAGGGATATTCGGGATAGCGAAGATAATCGAAATGAACGCCATCCACATCGTATCGCTCCACAATCTCCTTACAGATAGAAGCCAAGTAAGCATCCGTCTCCCGCTGTGCCGGATCCAGATACCACGTGTCACTCGCCTTCTTGAACCATTTGGGATGCTTATGAATCGCAGCCCCCGTTCCCAAACTCTTGGCAGAGCTCACCTTAGAATATGGAATGGTCACCATCCAAGCGTGCAACTCCATACCACGCTTATGGCACTCGTTCACCGCAAAAGCCAGTGGGTCATACCCCGGATTCTTTCCCGTGGTTCCGGTAAGCGCACCGTCCCACGGCTCCACGGAAGAAGGATACAATACAGCACCACGCGTACGCACCTGGAAAAGAACCGTATTGATACCCGCCTGCTGCAACGTATCGAGGATGGCACACAGTTCCCGTTGCTGTTGCAACATACCCTGCGCATTCGTAGCCTTTGTCGAGGGCCAATCCAGTCCGTAGAGCGTTGTGAGCCACACAGCCCGCACCTCATACTTGGGCGATTGGCGTTGCATCCACACATCAAACACCCCCTGAGCCGCCGCCGAAAGATTCACTACCAGCAGCCCCATCACTAGAATCCAACCGTATATTTTTCCTATTCTGTATACCAAACGCATCTAAAATTCCTATTTTTTGACGAAATATCCGCCTTTTCGGTGCAAATTTACATAAAAAGCAAAAGAGAAGCTCATAAGTTTGTTCTTTTTCTAAACTTTTTTAGTAAATTTGCACGTCGTGCGACTGATACCACGACAGAATCTAAAAAAAACGAAGTAGAAAATGATTACATTTTGTATTGCCGTACTTCTCCTTGTGGCAGGCTACCTATTCTATGGAGCATTCGTGGAGAAGATTTTTGCACCCGACGCACATCGCGCCACCCCCGCCATCACGAAAGCCGATGGTGTGGACTATCTGTTGTTACCCAACTGGAAGATATTTACCATTCAATTCCTGAACATTGCGGGACTGGGTCCCATCTTCGGTGCCATCATGGGCGCACAGTTCGGTACAGCCTCCTACCTCTGGATTGTGTTCGGAACCATTTTTGCCGGTGCGGTACACGATTTCTTTAGCGGTTGCCTCTCCATCCGTAACGACGGCGAAAGTCTTCCGGAATTGGTAGGACGCTATTTGGGCAGCCGTACCAAGCAGGTGATGATTGTGTTTACCTCTGTGCTGATGATTCTAGTGGGTGCCGTCTTTGTCTCCGGTCCGGCAGAACTGCTCTCCGGCATGACAGCAGACAAGATTTCGTGGATGAATTCTTATTGGTGGATACTCATTATATTCCTTTATTATATATTGGCTACGTTGTGCCCGGTAGATAAGATTATAGGTCGCTTCTACCCCATCTTTGCCATCGCACTGCTGTTTATGGCTGCGGGACTGCTGGTGATGCTTTTTGTACACCACCCGGGACAAGATGCACTGCCGGAGATGTGGACGGGATTCGGTACGAAGTACGATTCATCTCCCCTCTTCCCCATGATGTTTATCTCCATAGCGTGTGGTGCCATCAGTGGATTCCATGCCACACAGTCACCGCTCATGGCGCGCTGTATGGCAAGTGAGAAGCAGTGTCGACCCATCTTCTACGGCGCCATGGTGACCGAGGGATTGGTGGCACTCATTTGGGCAGCTGTGGCTACCTACTTCTTCCACACCAACGGCATTACGCATACGGTGATAGAGGATGGCGTTGCCAAGGAGGTTGCCGACAGTGGTGCGTATGTAGCTACCACCATCTCCAAGGAGTGGTTGGGTTCGCTGGGTAGCGTACTCGCCATCCTGGGTATCGTGTTTGCACCTATCACCAGTGGCGATACGGCGTTGCGTTCCGCACGTTTGATTATAGCAGATGCACTGCACATTCAGCAAAAGAGTATGTCAAAGCGTCTGCTCATCAGTTTGCCGATTTTTGCAATCACCTTCTTGGTATTGGTATACAGTCTTGCCGATGCCAACGGTTTCAAACTCATCTGGCAGTACTTTGCATGGTGCAACCAGGCACTCTCCGTATTCACGCTGTGGGCTATAACGGTATTCCTGGTACAGAGTAAGAAACTCTACATCATCACACTCATTCCGGCACTCTTTATGACGTGTGTATGTACTACATACCTCTTTGTATCTCCAAGTGCTCTAGGGGTAAACCCGGCAATAGAGAACAGTTGGGGATTCAGTGTGGGACAAGGATACGTAGGTGGCGCCATTTGCACCATTATTGCACTATTCTTGTTTATCAAATGGAAAAGGAAACTAAATAACGCTAAATAGAAGAAGAAAGTTCATCAAAACCCAGTCGTTTTAGAAAAAAAGATGTAAGTTTGCGATGTTTTTAAGATAATACAAGTCACTATGGGAAGAAGAAAGCAAAAAAAGTACATCATGCTGCCGATAGCACTCATCATTTACGGTACAGTAATGTTTGTATGCTTTAATGACATCACAAAGAAGGAAACGTTGAACTCCCTTTGGCTGCTCATCGTTTATTACATCATCGTTGGGTTGGTGGGATACACGCACTATCTCAAAGAGAGAATGCGTAAGCGACGAGAACAGGATCAATAACCCTAAAAACAGAAAAGATTATGAAGAAGTTAGCAGTATGCTTTGCGCTTATGACCGCCGCTATCGGCGCATTCGCACAACCGAGAAGCTTTACAATCAACGACAACAGAGAGCCGTTCGATGCCGGCAAGTTCTATGTCAACGTGTCAGCGACAAACCTGGGTTTGTCATACAGCAAACAGGAGAAGTTGCGTTTCGGTCTTGAGGCTATCGGTGGATATTTCTTTGCCGATGCGCTCATGGGAACGGTGTCATTGGAATACGACCATACACACCTGAGCGACGATTTGTCAACCTCCCTGGGAGGTAGATACTACATTGTACAGAATGGTCTGTACTTGGGTCTCAACGTGAAGTACTCACATACTGATGCAAACAACAATAACCTGTATATCACTCCGCAACTGGGATATGCGTTCTTCTTGAACCGCTACCTCACGGTGGAGCCATCGGTTTACTACGACATGAGTCTAAACAATTATTCCGAAGGAAGTAAAGTCGGACTGAAGGTTGGCTTCGGTTACTACTTCTAGAGATAAGGAAAAGACATAATTATAGGCAAAAGAAAATAACACAAAATATATTAAGAACAAGAAAAAATGGACAATAGACCGAACCTGTAAGCGAGTTATAGGTTCGGCTTTTTTATGTACCTAGGATCTGAAAATAAGCACGATAATACTGTCCACTTACAACAGGCGTAAGCGCAATATAACCGGGATTCCGCAGTGCGGCAATATGATGCTCATACGCCTCCGGATGACACTCCACCATGAACGTACCCTCCCGCTGCAAACGACGGTAAAGCTGCAACGCAACCCACCCCATAGTACAACGAAGATTCATCTCCACACAAGGATGAATCGCCACACCGTGAGCCTCCATGCAAAGCATCATATCAATCCCCAAAGGACCAACATACCGCCCCCCTATCAGCGCCCCCAACGCATCCACGTGCCAACCGACTATCTCCCGCAGCCAACCCATAAACACATCCACCTGCACCCCAGCCCGCTCCGCCAAGTAAGCAACGTTAGAAGCCTCACCGGCAATGCGATTACCCGCATAAGCCCCCGTAGTAGTATTCATAAAAACCGACACCCCCTCATAACGAATCTCACCCGACGGCAACGCAAAATACTCCAACGCAAAATCCTGCACCTTGCGAAGGAACGGCTCCACCACCACCCCCTGCTGCTTCTGCAACACACGGCGATACCACCCCACAAGCGGAGCATCACTCCCCTGCGGAGCCAGACGCAACCCCTTACCGCTGCCCGACCAAGGCGCCTTCAGAATGCAACTTCCCCAACGCTCCAAAGCACACTCCACCTCCACATCACTCCTGCAAAACACACTCTCCCCACAAAGCGGCACCTCCACAGATGCCGAACGAAAGCGATGCAACATCTCCACCGCCAACTCCCTACTCGACCCTCTACGTATCTCCTCCAAAGCCCCCTCCCCCGGCAGAACATCCGCAGACACCCCCCACTGCATCAACGTATAACAGAGCGACATATCCCACCCCCAAGGGCGCACCTCCCCCACCGACGATGCCACGGAAGCATCCCGGAACGACGTCCACTCCACCTGCGGAAGCCCCGTCATCCCATCAGCCCACGAACGAGTCAGCGCAATCGATGCCACCGGGATGAGCACCCGCTCCCCCGTAGGCTCCACCCACCAAACCGGCAATGCAGCCAACTCCTCCCGCATACGTCGCGCCATAGACGGCGGTTGGAAACGCAATTCACGAGACGCCAAAGCCAAATCATGCTCCGGATTAAACACATAAGCAATCATACACAATCCTTTTTTATATAAAACGTACGTTTTTAGACATCCTTTGTCACGTACCACGCTGCAATATTAGGAATAAAAGGCGAAAGCAGCAACCCACGTAAGGATTATTTTCAAGAAACAACTAAAATATCTTTTAAATTGGCATTTTTCCCTTCCAAAACAGCAAAAAGTCTGTTTGTTGTTTTGCCAACTCCTATTTTATAAGTATCTTTGCGGAAACTTTGATTAAAAAGACAGAAATAAATATATAATATCACTTAGTTATTATGGCAAAAGAAAGAAAATTTATCACTTGTGATGGAAATACCGCTGCCGGACATGTAGCATACATGTTCTCAGAGGTAGCAGCCATCTACCCCATCACCCCGTCATCTCCTATGGCGGAGCACGTGGATGAATGGGCTGCTCAGGGTCGCAAGAACCTCTTCGGCGACACCGTATTGGTACAGGAAATGCAATCCGAGGCAGGTGCTGCGGGTGCTGTACACGGATCTCTGCAAGCCGGAGCTCTTACCACCACATTTACTGCATCACAGGGTCTTCTGTTGATGATTCCGAACATGTATAAGATTGCAGGCGAATTGCTGCCGTCCGTATTCCATGTTTCCGCTCGTACCGTAGCTTCTCACTCACTGTGTATCTTCGGTGACCACAGCGACGTAATGGCTTGCCGCCAGACCGGTTTCGCTATGTTGGCCGAGGGTTCCGTTCAGGAGGTTATGGACCTGTCTGCCGTAGCTCACTTGGCAGCACTCGAGGGACGTGTTCCTTTCATCAACTTCTTCGATGGTTTCCGTACTTCTCACGAGTATCAGAAAGTTGAGATGCTCGAGGAAGACGATGTTCGCGACTTGGTAGACCAGAAGGCACTCAGCGAGTTCCGCTCACGTGCACTTTCACCTGAGCATCCTCAGGCTAAGGGTATGGCCGAGAACCCGGAGACCTTCTTCGCACACCGCGAGTCATGCAACCGTTACTACGATGCTATCCCGGGTATCGTTGAGAAATATATGAACGTCATCAGCCAGCGTCTGGGTCGTGAGTACAAACTGTTCA
>CAYOKO010000075.1:0-9984 GCA_964404555.1 uncultured Bacteroidaceae bacterium
TATGCAGGAGTATCGTTCTCTTTTTTTGTTTTAGTATGAATAATCTAGGTTAAAGACGGGTATGCGTATCTTCAATAGCAACATGGTGATAAGATATCTTCGAAGCTACATAAACGATGGAGATGCACCGAGCAATATGTTAGATAGTAACACGCGTACGGACTATACTAAATTACATCAGTTACTCCACTTGGATTGTTTGAACGGCGACCGCAAGAGTGTGCTTATGGAGATAGCTCAAGAGGGATATACGAGTGGGAAAATAGAAGATTCTTTCCCCGCCCATAGACTTACCGACCCGACACTTTTCAAGAGTCTACTCTTTTATTATGGTATGGTGAGTATAACGGGTATACAGGGGGCACAACCCCAACTTGGCATCCCCAACAACAATGTTCGTGTACAGTATTACAATTACTTGGTTGAAGAGATAAGTAAGATACAGCACGTGGATACGAAAACCATGGATGCGGTATATGAGGCTGCTGCCTTAGAGGGTAAGTGGCAGGAGATGGTGGCGTTTCTCTGTACGTCGTATCACAAATATTCTTCTGTTCGTAGTGCCATAGAGGGGGAGCGCAATGTTCAGGGTTTCTTCTTGGCATACTTGAGCCTCAACCCGTACTATCTGACGGCTCCCGAGGTGGAGGTAAATCACGGTTACTGTGACTTCTTCTTAATGCCGGATATGGTAAGGGTTCCAAGTATGGCGCATAGCTACATCATAGAGCTAAAGTACCTGTCTTCGAGTGATACAGATGCTAAAGCGGAGGCGCAATGGCAGGAGGCGGTGGAGCAGATTCATCGCTATGTGCAGGCTCCCAATGTACGTCTTCTTTGCAAGCACACGAAGCTTCATGGCATCATTCTACAGATAAAGGGCACCGAACTGTATAGGACGGAGGAGGTTGTTGGGGTGGATTTTACGAATGAGAGATAAAAAAGCGGAGTCGACAACGTTCCGACCCCGCTTTTTATTATGAGTAACAATAAATTCTTACTGTAGCTTCTTCAACAAAGAAGTGATGCTCACCTGATCCTCTATGATAGCCTGAAGATCCGCAATCTTAACACGCTCCTGCTTCATATCATCACGATAACGCAAAGTTACCGTATCGTCCTGAAGAGAATCGTAATCCACCGTTACACAGAACGGAGTACCTACTGCATCCTGACGACGATAACGCTTACCGATGGAATCCTTCTCATCGTACTTACAGTTGAAGTGGAACTTCAAGTTGTTGATAATCTCACGAGCCTTCTCGGGCAGACCATCCTTCTTAACCAACGGCATGACAGCCAACTTCACCGGAGCCAACGCTGCCGGAAGCTTAAGAACTACACGCGTCTCACCATTCTCCAACTTCTCCTCCGTGTAAGAATGACACATAACACTCAAGAACATACGATCCACACCGATAGAAGTCTCGATAACATACGGAGTGAAGCTCTCACCACTCTCCGGATCGAAGTACTTAATTTGACGACCCGAGAACTTCTCATGCTGACTCAAGTCGAAGTTGGTACGAGAGTGAATACCCTCCACCTCCTTGAATCCAAACGGCATGTGGAACTCAATATCGGTAGCCGCATTGGCATAGTGAGCCAACTTCTCATGATCGTGGAAACGATAGTTCTCCGCACCAAAGCCCAAAGCCTGATGCCAAGCCATACGCGTCTGCTTCCAAGACTTGAACCAATCCAACTCCGTACCCGGCTTCACAAAGAACTGCATCTCCATCTGCTCAAACTCACGCATACGGAAGATGAACTGACGAGCCACAATCTCGTTACGGAACGCCTTACCTATCTGAGCAATACCGAACGGAAGCTTCATACGACCCGTCTTCTGCACGTTCAAGTAGTTCACAAAGATACCCTGAGCCGTCTCCGGACGCAAGTAAATTGTAGAAGCACCCTCGGCAGTAGAACCCACCTCCGTCTTAAACATAAGGTTGAACTGACGAACATCCGTCCAGTTCTTCGTACCACTGATAGGACATACTATCTCCTCATCGAGGATAATCTGCTTAAGTTCGTCCAAGTCCATGGCATTCATTGCATCGCTATAACGCTGGTGCAATGCATCGCGCTTCTGCTGCTCCGCCAACACACGAGCATTCGTCTCGCGGAACTTTGCCTCATCGAAAGCATCGCCAAACTTCTTGGCAGCCTTAGCCACCTCCTTAGCAATCTTCTCTTCATACTTGGCAATCTGCTCCTCTATCAGCACATCGGCACGATAACGCTTCTTGCTATCACGGTTGTCAATCAACGGATCGTTGAACGCATCCACGTGACCGGAAGCCTTCCAAATAGTAGGGTGCATAAAGATGGCACTGTCTATACCTACAATATTCTCGTGCAGGAGCACCATGCTCTTCCACCAATATTGCTTGATGTTGTTCTTCAACTCAACACCATTTTGTCCATAATCGTAGACTGCGCCCAAACCATCGTAGATGTCACTTGAGGGGAATACAAAACCATATTCCTTGCAGTGAGAAACAATCTTTTTAAAAACGTCTTCTGCCATAATTGTTCACTGTTTATTGTATTTCAGGTGCAAAGTAAGCGATTTTTTTCGACTTAAACACTATAATAGGGCAAGAAGATGCAATATTTATGGAATAAAAGGGTAGGTTATACCAAGTTTTTTCTTTAATTTTGCGGAAATATTGAGTAACGAAGCTTTTCTATGAGCGAAGAAATAGATGAAATAATAGACAATAAGGACGGAGAATCGCACTCTTCCTACACACCTGCCACAGGTCAGGGTGACACAGTGATGCCGCTTACGGGTATGTATCAAAACTGGTTCCTGGACTACGCCTCATACGTAATCCTGGAGCGTGCCGTGCCACATATCAACGATGGTTTCAAACCGGTACAACGACGCATCCTACACTCCATGAAGCGCATGGATGACGGACGTTATAACAAGGTGGCAAACATAGTGGGACACACCATGCAGTTCCACCCGCACGGCGATGCCTCCATAGGCGATGCCCTGGTACAGCTGGGACAGAAAGACCTGTTGGTGGATTGCCAGGGTAACTGGGGTAACATCCTCACGGGCGACTCGGCAGCGGCTCCTCGTTACATCGAAGCACGCCTATCCAAGTTTGCGCTCGATGTGGTGTTCAACCCCAAGACCACGGAGTGGAAACTCTCCTACGACGGACGCAACAAGGAACCGGTGACACTGCCCGTGAAGTTTCCGCTGCTGCTGGCGCAGGGCGTAGAGGGTATTGCCGTGGGTCTATCGTCCAAGATACTACCGCACAACTTCAACGAACTGTGCGAGGCGGCAGTGAACTATCTGCACGATCGCCCCTTCCGTCTCTTCCCCGATTTCCAGACCGGAGGTAGCATAGACGTCTCTCGCTACAACGACGGAGCACGTGGCGGTGCCGTGAAGGTGCGTGCCAAGATAGAGAAACTGGACAACAAGACCATCGTGATACGAGAGATTCCGTATGGCAAGACAGTGTCTACCATCTGCGAGAGCATCACCAAGGCAAGTGAGAAGGGTAAGATAAAAATACGTAAGGTGGAGGACCTCACCAGTAGCGAGGTGGAGATACAGGTACACCTGGCACCGGGCGTTTCGAGCGATAAGACCATCGACGCACTCTATGCTTGTACGGATTGCGAGATAAGCATCTCGCCCAACTGCTGTGTCATAGACGACAAGAAGCCTTGTTTCCTCAACGTCACCGAGGTGCTCAAGCGCAACGTGGATAACACCCGTGAGCTGCTGCGTCGCGAGTTGGAGATACGCAAGAACGAGCTTCTGGAGACGCTGCACTTTGCATCGCTCGAGAAGATTTTCATAGAGGAGCGCATCTACAAGGACAAGCCGTTCGAGAATGCCAAGGATATGGATGCGGCGTGCCAACACATTGACAGCAGACTGGCTCCCTTCTATCCGCAGTTCATCCGTGAGGTGACGCGCGAGGATATCCTGCGTCTCATGGAGATCAAGATGGCGCGCATCTTGAAGTTCAACAAGGATAAAGCAGACGAAGCCATCGCTCGCATGAAGGAGGAGATAGCGGAGATAGACAAGGACCTTGCCAATATGGTGGAGGTGACAACACGTTGGTTCCGCAATCTGCAAAAGAAATACGGCGATAAGTTCCCGCGCCGCACGGAGATTCGCAACTTCGACGTGATAGAGGCGAGCATGGTGGTGGAGGCGAACGAGAAACTCTACATAGACCGCACGGAGGGCTTCATAGGAACATCGCTCAAGAAGGATGAGTTTGTGGACAACTGTTCCAACATAGACGATGTCATCCTCTTCTACCGCGACGGTACCTACAAGGTGGTGCGCATAGCCGACAAGGTGTTTGTGGGCGAGACGGAGAAGAGCAAGAAGGAGAAGCGCAAGGCGGAGATTATCCACATAGCCATCTTCAAGAAGGGCGACAAGCGTACTATATATAATATGGTGTACCGCAACGGTAAGTCGGGCTTCTACTACATAAAGCGTTTCAACGTAACGAGCATCACACGCGACAAGGAGTACGACATGACGCAGGGCGAGCCTGGCAGTAAGGTACTGTACTTCACAGCCAACCCTAACGGCGAGGCGGAGGTGATAAAGATTACGCTGAAGCCGGGACCTACGGTGCGCAAGATTATCTACGACAGGGACTTCAGCGAACTAGCCATAAAGGGCAGACAGAGTATGGGTAACCTCTTGAGCAAGAACGAAGTGGCAAAGATTGGACTGAAGTCGCACGGTGGCAGCACGCTGGGCGGTCGCAAGGTGTGGTTCGACTACGATGTCTTCCGTCTGAACTACGACGACCACGGTGAATACCTGGGCGAATTCCACAACGACGACTTGATACTCGTGGTGCTGGACAACGGTGAGTTCTATACCACCAACTTCGATGTAAACAATCACTACGACGACCACAACATCCTCCGCATAGAGAAGTTCGACCCCAACAAGGTGTGGACGGCGGCACTGTTCGATGCCGACCAACAAGGATACCCTTATGTAAAACGCTTTACGTTCGAAGCGGGCAGCAAGCGACAGAACTTCCTGGGCGAGAACAGCAAGAGCAGCCTCATACTGCTCACCGAGGAGCCCTACCCCTATATCGAGGTGGTGCCGGGCGGTGCCGATAGCTTCCGCGATTCCTTCAAGATAGATGTGGAGAGCTTTATCGGTGTTAAGAGCTTCAAGGCCAAGGGTAAGCGCATCACTACGCTCACGATAGACAAGATTCGTCAGCTTGAACCCATCCGTCAACCGGAGCCGGAACCGGAGATGCCCGAGGAGGAGGTGCTACCAGCAGAGGTACAACCGGAACCCGAGAATCTGGATCCGGATGCCAACAAGAGTGATGCGGAGATACGCGATGAGTTGATAGGACAGCTTAATCTTTTCTCAGGCGATGGAGAGGATAAAAAATAAACGCAGCGTATGGCAATGGCTCGTGGGGCTCCTAATGGGGGTACTCGCAGCATTGCCTGTGGAGGGACGGGCGCAGAATGTGCTCGACTCCCTCCCGCACTATCGTTTTGTGACGCGTGCCACCATGGTGGGTATCGGCGGAACGAATGTTTACGATACGTATCTCTCACCTCGTGAGTATTCCGGCACGGAATATCACGTGGCGTACGAATCCTTCCGCAGCATTCACTGCAGTCCGCGCATCTTTGTGCAGCATCTCTTGCAGGGCAGCTTTGCGAATACGAACAAAAGCGAAACGGAAAGTGGTAATATGCTGGGGGCTATGGTGCAATGGAACGGCAACGGATATTACCGTTGGACACCCCTCCGGAGGCTGCATCTCTTTGCCGGTGGCGGACTTATCTTCCAGGGAGGAGGCATCTACAATACACGCAACAGTAATAACCCGGCGCAAGCAAAACTCTCTCTGCAATTGGCAGCAAGTGGTATGTGCAGCTACCGCTTTGAGGGGATTCGCCACTTCCCGCTCGATGTTCGTTATGCGTGCAGTCTTCCGATCCTTGGGGTGCAGTTTTCGCCGGAATATATGGAATCGTACTACGAGATGTTCTCCGAGAACTCCTTCGGCAGTAAGAATATCTGCACCACAAGTTTGGGTAATGCGCTGAGTTTTCAACATCTGTTGACCATCGATTTTCCGCTCCTTCGTCACACCTTTCGTGTGGGGTATCAAGGGAATTATCGTCAGTCGGAGTTGAACGGACTGCGTTATCATCACTATTCCAACACTTTCTTTATAGGCTACGTGCAGCATCTGTATCGCATAAAGGAGAAAGATGCTCTGCGCCAACAGTTTAATCGTTAATAAGGACTTATGTACATGAGAACCGCTTTCAAGATATTTCTCTCGTTCATCCTCCTCTTGGTGAGCACGTCGTGTGTTCGCGAGGAGGAGTACGTTTCCACCAATACGCCGACGGGCAACTTCGAGGCTTTGTGGAAGATTCTGGACGAGAACTATTGCTTCTTTAATTACAAACAGGAGGAATACGGACTGGACTGGAACGAAGTGTATGCTCGTTATCAACCGCGCATCAGTCCCGACATGACGGACGAACAGCTCTTTGAGGTGCTCAGTGAGATGCTTCGCGAGTTGCGCGACGGTCACACCAACCTCTATGCCAAGCACGATGTGGGTCGCTACTGGGACTGGTACGAATCCTACCCCGCAAACTTTAGCGACAGCATCCAGCGCAATTATCTGGGGACGGACTACCGCATAAGCAGTTCCATAAAGTACAAGATTCTCGATGACAACGTGGGATATATGTACATCTCCAGCTTCTCGACGGAACCCGGTGACGGCAACCTAAACCAGGTGATGAAGTATCTCCAGACTTGCAACGGTCTTATAGTGGATGTTCGTAACAACGGCGGTGGCTTGCTCTCAGCAGCAGAGAAGGTGGCGCAGCGTTTCACCGAGGAGAAGGTGTTGGTGGGTTACATACAGCACAAATCGGGTACGGGACATAACGATTTCTCTTCGCCCGTGGCGCAGTACATAGAACCGTCCGACGGTATTCGCTGGCAAAAGAAGGTGTGTGTGCTTACCAACAGACAGAGTTATAGTTCCACCAACGATTTCGTGAGCATCATGAAGGCGTTCCCCAACGTCACATTGGTGGGCGACCGTACGGGTGGAGGTTCCGGACTGCCCTTGTCCTCGGAACTGCCCAACGGATGGAGTGTTCGTTTTTCATCCTCGCCCATGTACGATGCCGATATGCAGTGCAATGAGTTTGGCATAGACCCCGATGTAAAGGTGGATATCACCTCCGAGGATTACCAACGGGGAGTGGATACGATTATAGAAACCGCACGTGAATTGCTTCGATGATATGGATACGGAAATGATGGAACCGGTCGTTCTCCGGGATGTTCGCATAGGGTACCACACTAAGGAGGGTGTGGGGTGTGTAGCAGGACCGCTCAACACGTCGCTTCGTGCGGGATGTCTCACGGTGCTGTTGGGACCTAACGGTGCCGGCAAGTCTACCCTACTGCGTACACTTGCCGGATTTCAGCCGACACTAGAGGGGGAAATCTGCATTCTGGGGCGTGTGCTTACGGAGTATTCTCCCATGGAATTGGCAAAGGTGGTAAGCGTTGTGCTTACGGAGAAGCCGGATCTCCAGAACATGACGGTGCGTGAACTGGTGGGGATGGGTCGCAGTCCGCATACGGGATTCTGGGGACGTCTCTCGCTGGAAGACAAGCGGTTGGTGGAGGATGCCATGGAGCAGATGGGGATAGTGCATCTTGCCAACCGCATGGGACAGTCCTTGAGCGATGGCGAACGGCAGAAGTGTATGATTGCAAAGGCATTGGCGCAGGCTACACCTATCATATTATTGGACGAGCCTTCTGCCTTTCTGGACTATCCCAGTAAGGTTGAGGTGATGCAGAAGTTGCATGAGTTGGCGCACAAGTATCACAAGAGTATATTCCTCTCCACGCACGACATGGAGCTAGCTCTCCAGACGGCAGATTATGCTTGGCTCATGGACAAGAACATTCCTCCCGTCTACGGTACGCCCGAGGATGTCATTCTCTCCGGTCAGTTGGCTAAGTTCTTCAATCGTGAGGGTGTCCGTTTCAACCCTCTTTCCGGTCAGTTCACCATCTTGACGGCGTGTACAAGAACCGCTCATCTCTCGGGCGATGAGACTGTCTGCGCACTGGTTAGTCGTGCGCTTTACCGCAATGGCATCCGGAGTATCGGGGAACAAGAATCCACTGTTCCTGTAGATTTCACTCTCCATTGCGAAAGGAACGCTATCACCGTTCGGCGCAAAGATAACAGCACTGCCTGCTGCACCACCATAGAACAGGTGGTGGAGGAGTTACGATGAATCGGAAAAGATGGTATCAACCTTCAGTATGTCCCTTTGCTTCCACCACTTTCCACTCAGAAAGTGTCTTTTGTTTGGTTGAGAAGTTTACACCCACCTTGTACACAGCGCGATACCCCGCCATATAGGGCAAAGCGTACTGCTTCTCGTCAATCTGTTTCAGAGCGGTCTTTGCCGAGGAGTTTATTTTTATCTCCACCACATAGATGTACTTTGGTGTAGTGATAACTACATCTGTTGCCCCTGTGGAGTTACGTACTTCCGAGGAAACCGAATCACACAATAGATTGAAGAAGAAGTGAAACAGATGGTGAAAATAGTCTTCCGTAGTCTTTATGTCGTGGAAGATTTTTGTTTCGTTCTTACCATACGGTAGGTTCTTGAGTAACGAGCGGAGTATCTCCATAGCTCCATCTATCTCTCCCCGAGCTAGAGCAGTAGAAGCCATTCTTGTAGGGGCTGAGAAATTACTGTCGTTCACTTGCAGATAGTAGGGCAGTAAATTCTTGAACAGTCCTACACGCACCTCCGCATTAGGTACGCCGAGTACGTATAAATCGTTCAGTATGTCGTACTCTTTTATAGTAAGGTATCCCGTCTGATAGAGCAACGGAATTATCTGAGCATTGTCCTCCAGAGATCTTATAAAGTCGGCCTCCACCAGCTTCTGTTTGGAATCTATATTCTCCAAGTCCATATTGAAATCACCGGTATACTGCCGGAACGCATGAATCAACGTCGTAGTCGTTCCCGAATCAAACCAATAATCGCCCAGCTTCTTTCCAAGGAAGGCATTCAACAGACTAAAAGGATTGTATATATCAATCATCTCACCGGTAAAGTGATAACCATCGTACTTATCCTTAAGTCGCATCAAGACCTCCTCTTTTGACAGCCTCAGCTTTCCTGCCAAATCCTCAATACCCTGTTTGAAGTTTTCCGACAATTCTTGTTCCGTTATGCCGCATATCGCTGCATAGTCATCAAAATTCGTTATCTTGGTCAAGTTGTTCAACTCGCTAAAGATACCCATCTGCGAGAAAGTAGACACACCGGTAATGAATACGAATCTCAGACGCTCATCATTGGCTTTAATCGATGTGTAGAAATTACGCATTATATCGCGAACCTCCTGCAATACGTCCGGTTTGTGTAGTACGTTCATGATAGGAGCATCGTACTCGTCAATGAGAAGAACCACTTGTTTCCCGGTGGTGTTGTATATGTGGCGAATGAGTTCATTCAGTCGGCTACCAGGGGTACTTGTGGTTTGAATGCCGTAAGCGTTGTCGTATTCGTTCAGCATCTTGTGTAACTCCACAATCATTTTTTCCGGAGAACAATCCTTCGCCTGACTTATATCGAAGTGCAGTACCGGGTATTGAATCCATTCCTTTTCCAGCTTTTCTATGGCAAGTCCGGTGAATAAATCCTTTCGTCCCGCAAGGTAGTAATGCAGGGTGCTTGTTAAGAGGGATTTTCCGAACCTACGTGGTCTGCTCAGGAAGGCGTACTTGGTTGTGTTTACCAACTTGTATATCAAGTCGGTTTTGTCTACATAAAGGTAGTTGCCCTTACGTATGTTCTCAAAGTTCTGAACCCCTACCGGGTATTTAATTTCGATTGTCTCCATATTGT
>CAYOKO010000076.1:0-9700 GCA_964404555.1 uncultured Bacteroidaceae bacterium
TTATAATAGGTGCTACGCTGTTGGCACGAGTGCTGCTCACGCCATTTTTCTTGCGTGCATACCCCATCCACTGAGCCGACATAGCCAGCATCCAGCGATGAAAACCTTTCACCCACGTATCATCGCTGGATACACGCTCGGCCAACGCTGTAACACGGTCTACACCATCCCACTCGGGCAACTCCTCAAAGTACTGAATAAAAGGATGATACTCGGGTACCTCTTCGGAGTCGACATAGCGATCCACATCAATGGCCCAGAAGTTAATACCGGCACGTTGCACGTTCTGCACAATGCTACCACGTACTCTTTCGGATGCCGGAAGAAACACCATCTCCTTTCTATTCTCCTTGCACGTTGCTATCTCCGCTTGATTGGTTATTACGTTGAAGCGCAGCACATAGTGCAAATTCATGTACTGCTGGAATTTCTTGAACAGACGGTTGTAACGACCGTCGTCTTCCTTCGTTTTCTTCTCTTCTTCCAGAGGTTTAATCTCTGCCTTCTCGGGGGATAGCTTGCGTTCCACCGCACGTTGTACCACCTCCCGGATAATATCTGCCTCCTCCTGCAAGAAACTCACTCCCTGCAGGCTTGCAGCATAAGAGATAGCGAAGGTAATGTTTTGGTTCAGTACATCTGCTACAGGCTGTGTTGCTACTTCGGTTACCGCCGGCATTACATTAGCCACTTTTGCGTTGTTACGGCATTTACGCTGTAACTTTTCAATGATTCTATCTATAATCTTCATATCTATAATTTTTTGTTTTCGCTTGCAAAGATACGAAATCCGCATAGCCTCATTGAACGTCCTTGAGCATTACTCCACATAAAATCATTTTTTTCCCTTGGATTTTTGAGTTTTCATTCGTAAAAACTAGGCTAAAAAGCTTGCAAAAAGCACTGAATTAGCACTCGTTTTCTACTAGAATAGGGGTTGAAAAGCATACGACTTTGCCTCTTGTTCCACCATAATCCGGATGCTAACTCCGAAAGAAAAATATTTTTCTTAGCGGAGAAAATTTCTTCGCTCCATTATGTAAAGAACTTTCGCAATACGAAAGGGAAAATCCGGTGACACATCATGCGATTGCTCGTGAAGGCGGAATTTTAAAGCTAAAAAACGAGTGTTTCAAAAATGTGTCACCTGAATTGAGTATCAGCTAAGTAAATCAACATACCGATTTATCTGTCACCGTCACTACTCTCGTTTTAGAAAAATCCCGGAAAAGTGTCACATCTATCACAAAGGTGTCATACCTGCTGAAAATCATTGCACTTAAAGGTGACACGCCCCTGTCACCGAACGGATATACGACATTTGTAATATTATTTTCAAGTAGAGAAAACTTGAGGCAACAAAAAAACCCACCATAAAAAGACTTTGTGGTGGGTTCAAACGGTTTTATTGTTTTATGAATAATACTCCTTTTTACCGGCAGCTAGTGTGTTCATCATCAGCATACAGATGGTCATGGGACCTACGCCACCCGGTACGGGGGTGATATAGGAACAGCGGGGAGCTACCTCGTCGAACTTTACATCACCGTTCAAACGAAAACCGCTCTTACGAGTAGCATCCGGCACACGTGTTGTGCCTACATCGATGACCGTAGCACCCTCCTTCACCATATCGGCTGTTACAAAGTCGGGACGACCTATCGCTGCTATGATAATATCTGCCTCGCGACACTCCTGCTTCAAGTTGGCACTGTGGCTGTGACATACCGTTACGGTGGAGTCACCATACTGCTTCTGCATCATGAGCTGCGCCATGGGCTTGCCCACAATGTTACTGCGACCCAAAACCACACACTTCTTACCGGAGGTCTCTATGTTATAACGACGCAGCAACTCCAAGATACCCTTGGGAGTTGCCGAAATGTAACAAGGAAGTCCTATGGCCATTCTACCTACGTTGATGGGGTGGAAGCCATCTACATCCTTGCGATAATCTATCGCCTCTATCACCTTCTGCTCGGAGATATGCTTGGGCAATGGCAACTGCACGATGAAACCGTCTACATCGGGATTCTCGTTCAACTTACGAACCTCCTCCAGAAGAGCCTCCTCGGACAGATCGTCCTCAAAGCGCAGCAGGGTAGAGGTGAAGCCACACGCCTCGCATGCCAATACTTTGTTCTTTACATAGGTCTCACTTCCACCGTCGTGTCCTACCAAGATGGCTGCCAAGTGCGGACGTTTGCCACCGTTCTTTACTATCGTCTCCACCTCGGCAGCAATCTCCGCCTTAATCTGTGCAGCCGTAGCTTTTCCGTCAATTAATTGCATAATACTTTATCTTTTAAGGTTACCTAAACCGGGCATTCCCGGCATATTCTTCATACGTCCCATGAGCTGGCTCATCTTGTTGCCGGTCATCATGCGCATCATCTTGCGGGTCTGCTCAAATTGCTTCAGCAGGCGATTTACATCTTGTATGCTGCTTCCTGAACCTTTGGCGATGCGGTTGCGACGAGAGGTGTTGAGTATCTCGGGGTGTGCACGCTCCTTTTCGGTCATACTGTAGATGATGGCTTCTACGCCTTTGAAGGCGTTATCGTCTATGTCGATATCCTTGATGGCTTTGCCTACACCCGGAATCATTCCTGCCAAATCCTTGATGTTACCCATCTTCTTGATTTGCTGTATCTGTGCAAGGAAGTCGTTGAAATCGAACTTATTCTGTGCTATCTTCTTTTGCAGTTTCTTTGCTTCGGCTTCGTCGTACTGCTCCTGTGCTTTTTCTACGAGGGAGACAATATCACCCATACCCAGGATACGATCCGCCATACGTTCGGGGTGGAATACATCGAGGGCATCCATTTTCTCGCCGGTTCCTACGAACTTGATGGGCTTGTTTACGACGGTGCGGATGGAGAGAGCGGCACCACCGCGGGTATCGCCGTCGAGTTTGGTGAGGACTACTCCATCGTAATCCAGACGTTCGTTGAACTCCTTGGCGGTGTTCACGGCGTCCTGACCGGTCATGGCATCTACTACGAAGAGAGTTTCATTGGGGTTGATACCGTTCTTTATGGCGGTGATTTCGCGCATAAGCTCTTCGTCTATGGCGAGACGACCGGCGGTATCGACGATTACTACGTCGTATCCCTTGGCTTTTGCCTCCTGGATACCACGTTGTGCTATGCCTACGGCATCCTTGCAATCGGTTTCACTATAAACGGGAACGCCTATTTGCTCGCCTAACACCTTCAGCTGGTCGATGGCGGCGGGACGATATACGTCGCAGGCTACCAGCAGGGGGTTCTTCTGTTTCTTCGATTTCAAGAAGAGTGCCAACTTTCCGGATAGGGTGGTTTTACCGGCTCCGTTCAAACCTGCCATGAGGACGACTGCCGGGTGTCCCTTGGTATCGAGCTCTACGGCTTCGCCGCCCATGAGGGTGGCGAGTTCATCGTGTACTATCTTTACGAGCAACTGACCGGGCTTAACGGCGGTGAGCACGTTTTGTCCCAGTGCCTTTGCCTTTACTTGGTCGGTAAAGTTCTTGGCTACCTTGTAGTTGACATCGGCGTCAAGCAGTGCGCGACGCACATCCTTGAGGGTTTCCGCTACGTTGATCTCCGTAATCTTTCCTTCACCCTTGAGTATTTTGAACGAGCGTTCAAGTCTTTCGCTTAAATTATCAAACATCTATTTTATTCCGATTTACGTATTTATCTTACTATTGTTCTCTTTAGTGTCGGGTGACACGTTTAGGCTGCAAAAATACGATTTTTTCTGCATATAACGAATAGATTGGGATAAAAAACTCAAGAAAGGGTTTCAAAAATAGACTTGGATACGTAGATATTTGCTTCTTTGTGGGGGTATTTTCGCTATTAATGTTTCATGTGCAACTTTTTTCCGCTACAAACTGTTGCGTATATAAAATAAATGTTCTACCTTTGCAGCCGCAAAATCAGATAAATAGAAAATAGTATGATGAAAAAAGCAACCGTTGTCTTGGGCGCATTGTTCGTTTCAAGTTCAACCTTCGCCGGAGGTATTCTTACCAATACAAACCAGAGTGCAGCATTCGACCGTATGATGAGTCGCGATGCTTCCATCGCCATAGATGGTGTTTACAGCAACCCTGCGGGTGTTACATTCTTGTCTCCGGGTTCACACCTTTCACTCAATGTGCAGACTGCCGTTCAGTCTCGTACCATTAAGAACACTTATCCTCTCTTTGCTTCCAATACGGAGAATCCGTCGAGCGAGCGTACTTACAAAGGTGATGCGTTTGCTCCGGTGATTCCTTCTATACAATATGCCTATAACTGGCGCAAGTTCTCTTTCCAGGGATGCTTTGCGCTGACCGGTGGTGGCGGCAAGTGTACGTTCGACGATGGCTTGGGTTCCTTCGAACGTATCGTGGCGAATACGGGTATCGGACTGTATTCCATGGCGAATCAGCTGGATGCTACCCAACAGGCATACGGTCTGGGGGGTACAGCTCTTCCCGCACTTCTCCCCAACAACAACTATAGCTTCGACAGCTATATGCGTGGTCGTCAGTACTATTACGGTCTCTCTCTGGGTATGGGATACAAGCCTCTGCCCAATGTAGCGGTCTTTGTCGGTGTACGCGGTGTGTATGCTAGCTCTCACTATTACGGATATGTAAAAGATATTAAGGTGGGCAACGTACTGCTCAACGATATGCTTCCGGGTGGGGCTGACATTGAGCTGAACTGCGACCAGAGTGGTCTTGGATTTACTCCTATCCTGGGTGTTGACTACAAGGTGGGACGTTTCAACCTTGCTGCCAAGTATGAGTTTAAGACTCGTATGCGCCTTAAGAACCAGTCGGTTAACAGAACTCCGAGCATTGCCGGACTGGGCGATGTATTGACGACTGCCGGTGTAAATCAGAACCTGTTGACGAGCGATGCTGTACAAACCCAGCTCAAGGGTTTTACCGACAAATTTGACGCTACGCTCAACGAGTCTATCGGTGAATATGCCGATGGAACCAAAATCAAGAACGATATTCCGGCACTGTTAACACTGGGTGTAGGCTACAACCCCATCGACCCGTTGACCGTCAACGTAGGTTTCCACTACTTCTTCGACAAACAAGCTTCCAGCTATAACAACCGTCAGGAGAAGTTGCGCCGCGGTACCATCGAATACAATGCCGGTGTACAATACGATATCAACAACACCTTCTCCGTGAGCTGCGGATGGCAGAGCACCAACTACGGTGTCACCGAAGAGTATATGGAGGACAAGAGCTTCGTGGTTAGCTCCAACTCTGTGGGTGGCGGTTTGTGCATCCACGCTACTCCGAAACTGGACGTAAACGTGGGTTATTTCCACACCTTCTACAAGAACTTCAGCACCAGCGAAATCGATACCGGCACCGGTCAACAATACACGGCAGATTACACCCGTAATAACAATGTATTCTCCGTTGGTGTAGACTTCACCTTCTAAAAGTCCCTAGATAGACTTTACATCACTTCCTATAAGTAAATCGGCAGTTGGCGTTCCACGAACATCAACTGCCGATATTGTTTATTGCGAGGGTTAGTACTTCTTATACAGCACCCGCATGGAATTACACACAGCCAAAAGTGCCACACCTACATCGGCAAACACAGCACTCCACAACGATGCGAACCCCAATGCCCCGGCAATAAGAATAATCACCTTTACGCCTATCGCCCCTATAATGTTCTGGCGCACTATCACCGACGTATATTTACCTATACGTATCGCTGTAGCAACACGCGATGGCATATCGTTCTGGATCACCACATCGGCACTCTCAATGGCAGCATCACTCCCCAGACTACCCATGGAAATTCCCACTGTGCTCATTGCCAAAACGGGAGCGTCGTTCATGCCGTCTCCCACAAAGGCTACCGCTTTCTGCTCCTTCATCAAACGCCCTATAAAGGCGGCTTTGTCCTCGGGAAGCAGCTCCGACTGCGCATCGCCTATGCCCAACTCCGCTGCGTAATGCTCCACGATGTTGCGTTTATCGCCCGAAAGCAGGTGTATATCCGTTATACCTTCGTCGTTTAAGCTCGTAATTGCTTGTTTAGCATCCTCCTTTAGGGTATCGGCGAGCAAGAGCGCACCGGCATACTTTCCGTTTACGGCGCACAAAACTATGGTGGCAACGCTGTTGTCAAAAGAGTGCGGAAGTGCTATGTTTTCCTTCGCCATCAGGCGAGCGTTTCCTACAAGAATCCTATGCCCCTGTATCATTGCAGCCACCCCGTGTCCGGATATCTCATTCATCTCATCTATAGACATTTCCTGTGCACCATTCTGTGCTGCATACGCCACCACTGCTTGTGCAATGGGGTGGGTGCTCTTAGCCTCAACACTCATCACCATACTTAGGAATGTATCTCGCTCCACATGGTTTTCTATATCCGCCCGGAAGACCTCGAACTTCCCCTTGGTGAGCGTACCTGTCTTGTCGAAGGCTATGGCATCTATCTTGGTGATAGCATCCAGATAGTTGCTTCCCTTGAAGAGGATTCCTAGTTTGGAGGCAGCACCTATGCCGGCAAAGTATCCCAGAGGGACACTGATAACCAGCGCACATGGGCAGGAGATAACGAGAAAGACCAACCCGCGATAGAGCCAATCGGCAAAGATGTAGTCTTGTACCACCAGCGCAGGAAGTGCCACAATAACAACCGCTAGAGCAATAACAATAGGGGTGTAGACATGGGCAAACTTGCGGATAAACAGTTCGGTGGGTGCTTTGCGCTCGGTAGCATCTTTCACTAGGGATAGGATGCGTGCTAGGGTACTTTGTTCGTAGGGGCGGGTTACGGTTATGCGTATGTTGCGGTCGCTTACAATCATTCCGGCTAGGACATTACCTCCTTGTTGTATGGTTCTTGGCATACTCTCGCCGGTGAGGGCGGAGGTATCGAAAGAGGCTTCGTTGTTCATGAGTTCGCCGTCCAGCGGGATGCGTTCACCGGGTTTCAGTTCTATCACATCGCCTACGGATACATCCCGGGGTGACACTTCTACCGCCATTCCATTGCGGATGACATGAGTGGTTTCGGGGCGTACATCGAGCAGGTTGCTGATATTGCGTGTTGCTCGGTCCACGGCTCCGTCCTGCAACATTTCGCCTACGGTATAAAAAAGCATCACAGCTACGGCTTCCGGATATTCGCCTATGCAGAAGGCTCCTACAGCGGCTATTGCCATGAGGGTAAACTCGCTGAAGAACTCGCCCTCTTTCATCTCCTCAATGGATTCCCGGAATACGGGTATTCCTACGGGGAGAAAGGCTACAAGGTAGTAAACGAGTGCGACATAGGGGGTTGAGAATAGGGGAGTGGTGTGTTCCAGAAGGAGTCCTACAATGAGCAGGACTGCAGAGGCTATAGGCAGTTTCCAGTTTGCATCACCGCCGTGTTCATGGTCGTGTTCATGGCTATGCTCATGACCGACTGCGTTGTTTGAGGCATCCATACGTATTTTCTTTGATATAAGGGATTCTATAATAATTTCACGTGCAAAAGTACACTTTTTCCACGAAGTTTACAAGAAAACTCACACTTCTTTCCACGAAGTAGAACAGAAAAAAGGAGATTGCGGATCCTCAACGATTCACAATCTCCTACTCATTTACATTTTTTGCTATGGATTTTTGATGAAAATAAAATCTTACTGTATGCTCCTTTTTATTTGCGTACACCCACTACGGTTCTACCATTGTTGGTGGTCTGCTGCTCATTACCAAGGCGATAGGTTGTATCCTTCTTGGTCTGCTTAGACTGTTTGGTGGTCTTCTTGTCAGACTTCTGGGTAACCTTCTCCGTCTGCTTCTTGCTCTCCTTTTTGCTTTCCTGCTTGCGGAGTTCTACACAAGTAGAGCAGTTGCAGTTCTGAACCTGCTTCGTGTTATCCTTGTGCTTATCGGACTTATTGTCCACCTTCTGCACACTTTCTACCTTTACGTTGTTCTTACCGTTGTTATTGTTTACGGTTCTGCCGTAGCTTACACTGGTGCCAAGCACTGTCATGACAGTGACGAGGCTAAGAATCATCTTTTTCATAATCTTTTTCTTTTTAGGGGATGACGTAACAATGAACCGACTATGAAAGAAGGTGATAGTTGTCTACGTCATCGGAGTTCTTTACTTGCCCTAGGGGCGATAGAATCACTGATTTCTGTCATTTCCTTTGTATATTAATGTATGTTTGCTTATTTCGTTACGAGATTCAGAAGACCGTTGACTACGGTGCTTACCACGATACCTGTTACCACGCCTGTCACTACATCGGAGGTGTTGCTCTTACGAACCTCCATCTTGTGATTACCGGTCTCCATCTTGTAGGTTCTGCCTTCGTCTACGCGGCGAACTTCCTGCTGCTCTACCTTTATCTCTTTACGATTCATGTCCTGACGACCATTGTTATTGTTGCGTCCGAAACTTGTTGTTGTGCCGAGGAAAGTCATTCCGACTACCATCATGCAAATCTTCATTGTTTTCATTGTTACGTCATTTTATATATTGTTCAACTTATGTTCTAAGAATCAGCTCTTGTTCTGATTTCTGCTGCAAAGTTACGGCAAGAAAGCTGCACCGCAAACTTAATTTCCCTACAATCGAGGGGGATTTTCCCTATGAGTGGGGCGGGGATTTCCTCGTTTTTCATGAATCTCGCTCATAATCAGCCACTATGTTTCAAAATAAGAAACATTTGTATCATATTTGTAAACGAGATAATCAGGGAATTTATACCTTTGCCACCGAAAATTTAAATCAAGAAAGACAATGAAGAACCTTGTAAGAATGACAAAACGCACGCTGACCGTACTGCTTTGTGCCGTCGGTTTGCAAACTATTGCGCCTATCGAGGGACGGGCGGAAGTTAATCCCAATTTCCATATTTACCTGTGCTTCGGACAGTCGAATATGGAGGGAAATGCGGCAATCGAAGCGCAAGATAGAAAGAATGTTCCAACACGCTTTAAGATGATGGCAGCGGTAGATATGTCATCGCCTGCCAGAAAGATGGGACATTGGTATCGCGCCATACCACCCCTCTGTCGCGAAGGAACCGGACTCACCCCGGCAGACTATTTCGGTCGAACCATGGTGGAGAACCTTCCGGAGGATATCACCGTGGGCGTTATCAATGTAGCTGTGGGCGGATGCACCATAGAACTCTTCGATGAGGATAAGTGTGAGAGCATATTGAGTGACCCCGATTGTGCCGACTGGTTCAAGAACTATTGCAGTGCCTACGACAATAATCCCTTCCGCCGCTTGGTAAATATGGCAAAAGAGGCGCAGAAGTCAGGAGTTATAAAGGGTATATTGCTGCACCAAGGATGCTCCAACAACGGACAACAGGACTGGCCGGAGAAGGTAAAACTTGTCTACACTCGTTTGCTGAACGAACTGGGACTCAAGGAGGAGGAGGTTCCTCTCTTGGTGGGCGAAACACTGTATCAAGACCAAGGAGGTATCTGCTGGGGGCACAACGCCATCATAGCCAACATAGGTACGGTCATTCCCAATGCACACGTCATCTCCGCCCAAGGATGTCCGGGGAGTGATAGTTTCCATTTTACAGCCGAGGGGTACCGCATGATAGGCAAACGATATGCTGAAACCATGCTGAAACTGCTCGATAATAAGACTGTAGACAAACAGGTTAGTATCGATGTTAACGGAACAACACGTACATACGGTCTGTA
>CAYOKO010000077.1:0-3317 GCA_964404555.1 uncultured Bacteroidaceae bacterium
CCGTAGAGTCCTACGGTGGAGGTTAGGTTGAGTTGGAACTTTATGCCTAGGTCTAAGTAGTGCTTGTATTCCTCTTGCTGCATATAGACGTAGCGCTCGGGGTGAGCTAGCACGGGGGTGTAGCCGTGCGCCTTGATGCGCTGCAAGATGTTACTCATGTCGTAGGGGGGATTGAAATAGGAGGTTTCCACCAAGAGGTGCTTGCCGTCCTTGCCTATGGGGAGGAGGTCGTCTTGCTCCAGGCGCTTCTCGAAGAGGCTGTCCAGCATATTCTCGGAGGCTAGGTGGAGCTGCAATGTTCCTTTATACTCTGCTTGCAGTTCTTGAAAACGTACACGCAATTCGGCGGGGGTGTTGGGTATCTCCTCCATGATGTGGGGGGTGAACCATACCTCACGTATGCCGAGCTGCTCGTAGAGCTGGAGGAGCTGCAAGGACTCCTCCATGGTCTGCACACCGTCGTCTACTCCGGGGAGTAGATGACAGTGCCAGTCGGTGTATCCTTCCAGTATACCGGAGGACTTTAATGAGCTTTTGAAGAAATTAATCATTTCTTTTCGTTTCCGTAATAAGAGGTACCATAGCCGTAGCGATAGCCGTAGCGATAGCCGTAGCGATAGCCGTAGCGATAGCCGTAGCGATAGCCGTAGCGACTTCCGGCACTTTCAGTGCCGTTCAGTATGATGCCAAGGTTCTTAAATCGCTTCTCTTGATAAATGTTCTCGAGTTCGCCCAACATACTGCGTTCCAACAAGCCGGCACGTACGATGAAGAGGGTGCGGTCTGCCATCTTTTCCAAGATTTGGGTATCTGCCACGATGTCGATGGGCGGACAGTCTATGAAGATGATGTCGTATTCGCTGCGCAAACTTTCTACCAGGGTGTTGAGACGTCCGTTCTCCAACAACTCCGTGGGGTTGGGCGGAATCTTACCGATGGGCAGAATGTGGAGGCTGGGATAGCCGTCGTATGCTTTTACCAGAGATTTCCAGTCGTCGGTTTGTTCAGCGAGGTAGTCGGTGAGTCCGTGTTCGGGAGTACCTACGTAAGCGGAGGTAGAACCATGACGAAGGTCACCATCGATAATGAGGACACGCTTCTTCTTGATGGCGAAGCTTATGGAGATGTTGACTGCCAAGAAGGATTTACCGCTGCCCGGATTGAAGGAGGTAAGGATGAAGACATTCTCCTTTGTCTGCTTACCCATCATGAAGTCGAGGTTGGAACGGAGCACACGGAAGGCTTCGTTGACAATATCACGACTGCCCTCCTTAACCACTGCCGGGTTCTTGGGCAACTTGACACGCTCGTACATAAAAAACTTCTTCTTATATACATAGTGCTGCGGTATCTCACCCACGAGCGGAGCACTGAGGCGTTCCAAATCTTTGCGACCACGTACTACGGTGTTCATCATCTCGCGCAGATAGATAATGGCAACGGGAATACAGAGTCCTATGGCAAAAGCTATCAGGAGGATTCTGCTGCGTACCGGTGACGTAGGAAAGGAGCTACCGGTAGGCATGGTGATGACACGTGTATTGTAGGCGGTGAAGGCCTGGGAGAGTTCGTTCTCCTCACGTTTCTGCAACAAGTAGAGGTAAAGAGATTCCTTTACCTTCTGTTGGCGTTCTACGCTCAAGAGGTACTTGGCTTGCTTAGGGTTGGATGCCAACTGTGAGGTGGCTTGACCACCGGAAGCTTGCTGAGAACGGATTTGTGCGTCGAGACCCACCAACTCATTGTCGATGGTGTTGATGATAGCATCGCGCAAGGCAGCCAAGTTGGCATCCATCTCTACGACCAACGGGTTGACGGCACTACTCTTGCTCACCAAGTTGTTGCGCTCCATCAAGAGAGAGTTATACTCCCCTATCTCGGATGCCAAGTTGACGCTTGAGATGCCGGAGTTGGTAGGCAACAGTTGGTTACGGTTGGACTCGCTCGTAATATAATTACGGATATAGCGAGCCATATAAACCTGGTTGTTGAGGTCTTTAATAGCCTCGTTGGCTGCAGTAGCCTGAGAAGCGTACATACTGGCTGCCGCATTGACATCGGGCATTAAGTGTTCACTCTTATAAGAGGATATATCGTTGTCCACGCTACCCAACTCACCTTCGATGACGCCCAAACGTTCGTTGATGAACAAGCTGGTACTAACGGCAATCTGGTTTTTATCCTTCACCCAGTTCTCGTTGTACACCACGATAAGGGTATTCAAGATATCCTCGGCACGCTGCGGAGAGACATCGTTATAGGAAAGCGTAATGACATTGGCCTTCGGATCCTGCTGTGCCACGACAAGGCATCCGGCAATGGCACCGGCAGCTGCACTGATGGTGGTACGACTCACCTCGATGTTGCCCTCGTATCCCTTAGTATAATGCTTGGTAGGAAGCACACGCACCTTACCGACAGGTGTGTTTACCTTATCCTCGAGTTTGCCATGGGTAGCACCGTCTATCTCCTGACCGTTGCGAACAATCTCATCGATATCGAAAGAGTAGTCCTTGTTCAGTCCCAGATGGAAAGTAACCGTCTCCCCTGCCGGGAAGTCCAGCAGCTCTACTGTTACCGGGAGGTTATCGCCGTAGAGTTCCACCTTGTGGAAAGGTCCATCGGCGATATAGTTCATATCCAGATGCAGACGCTGAGCCACCTCGCGCATATTGTCGGGAGACTCTATCATGAGCATCTCGTTGTTTACGTTGGTCGTAACATTGAGCATTCCCAAGTCGGAGAATGCATCTGCCTCGTTGCTCATGGAGCTACCCTTATCGCTTGTCTTGACAAGCATGGAGGCTGTACGGGTGTAGATGGGTGGGGTTTTTAGTAAATATACATAACCCGCACCCATGCATACACATAGCGACAACATAAACCAATGCCACTTAGCGAAGCAAAGGTATAGGATATCCAGGACATTCACAGTTTCCGTAACATTCTGGGATGTAGTATTCGTATTGTTATTATTCTGTACAGTTGCCATAGTATTAGAGATTTACAATAATTGCTACCATGGAGGTAAGGAATGAAGTAAGCGACATCCAGAAGGAGACGGAACGAAGAGTACCGCCGTTGGTGGTGGAGGTGCTTATCTTAGTCTTATTGGGTTCTACGTAAATAATATCGTTTTGCTTCATGTGGTACACGGGAGAGTTGTAGAGTTGTCTACCGTTGGTGATGTCTACGCTGTACACATGGTGTACGCCGTTCTCCTCGCGCAATACCATAATATTATCACGACGTCCCTGCAGGGTAAGGTCGCCTGCCTGACTGATGGCATCGAGGATGGTGGGATTATCGCGGTCGAT
>CAYOKO010000077.1:3417-9693 GCA_964404555.1 uncultured Bacteroidaceae bacterium
AAGTTTCTCATCTTGACTGTTCACAATAATGGAGAGCTTATCCTTGGTACGGATGGTGAGATCCTCCGTAGGAGTTTGCACTATCTCCGTGACTCCCGGCACCATATCCTGGAAGTACACTACTTTTTTTGCCGTATTGCAGGAGCTAAACAGCTGCGCTGCACCTATCACAATGGACAGGACGCAAATAAGTTTTTTAAATCTATTTTTTTTCATGTTGTCGAATTGTTTATTTCTCTATCCTTTGATTACTTGAATAAACTCGGGTGTCACCTCCACTCCTACCGAGAGGAGTCCTTCGAGGTCGATGATGAGTTTACGTACCTTGGAGCCGCGCTTACTCATGAGGCGTCCTTCGAAGCCGTCGAGCGGTCCGCCTACGATGCGGATGTGCTTGCCATAAAGTTCGGGGGATACCTCCTCGGGGGTGTAATATTCGTATTTTGCCTCACCGTTAATGAGTTGCATGAAGCGTGCCATGGCATCGTCGCGCACGGTCATGGGGTTGTCGATGGAGCATCCTTTCATGTAGCGATACTGAAGGGTGGCAATGGCATCGACGATAGGGTCAAGATTCTGTTTGGTTTCACGAACAAACAGGAGGTCGGCGATAAAGGGACGTTCCTCTACACAGGACTTACCGGCGTGCTTCACCACACACTGGGTCATGGGGGTGTATATCTCCATCTCCCGTTCTGCCATTTTGGGAAGTGCTACGTAGGCACGATCCTTGGCATTGATGCGCTTTAGGTCACGAAGAACAAACCATTGTTTCTCCGTATATAGTTTCTGTCCCACTTTACGTTCTTTGTTTAAAAAGCTATCTTGTGAGGATGAGGGCAAAAGTTCCAAATCCTGCCGGATGCCGTTTATCTATTGGCTATCAAGCAGTTATGGGAAATTGAAAGAAAAGTTCGGAAGACTTTACCAATTTCATTTATGTGCCTTAATCCCATCATCTCTGATGTAACTTTTTCTCACCACCCGAAGAAAGGTGGTTTTTCGTGTGCAAAGTTAAGCATTTATGAGGGGATAGCCAAATATATCCTCTATTATTTTACAAAAAAAGTGATGATTTTGGGGGCGAAGGAGTGAAAAAAATGCAAAATTTGCGCCTTAGGGGGGGGGTATAACTTACTGTTTTATAGTGCATTACGATAATTTTGTGCGATTTTGTAGGCATATAAGAGGGTATAACAAACTTAAAGTTCGTTTGCGATTGTAGTTTTCAAATAAGGACGTTCGCTGTGTGGCATTGTAATGAAAACTCAATTAAAATGTCGTTTTTGTTTCCTAGAGAAGGGAGAGTCCCCACAAGCCTTGAGGACTTGCGGGGACGAACCACTAGAGGGCAACACCTATGCGGAAGCCGTAGTTGCCTACGCCGTTGATGTCGAAACCGGGCATCTTGTCGGTCTTGTTGGTGGAGAAATTATAGTAGACTGCCAAGTGGACTCCGGTCATGCCTTTCATGGGGTAGAAGTGGAGACCTAACTCCGGGGCGATGTAGAAGCCCCAGGTGTCGCTGTTGATCTCGTAGAGATTGTAGGCGGTCTGGAACTCGGAGTACATGACGCCCATCTTGGCTCCTATGTAGGGGCGAAGCATACCGGAGTAGACGAAGCGGTAGTTGCAGAGAAGACCGAACGGTAGTTGGAAGTAGTGGGCGGTGCGGTCGGTGTTCATATATTCTCCGCCGCCCAGCGAGATGGTTTCGCGGTTGTAGTACTTATTATTACTATGGAACCCAAGGAAGGCTCCGGCGGAGACGTTGGGGGTGAAGCACCAGGCGCCTTCTATGTTCATTCCCCAACCGTTGAGTGACTGTGCGAAGCCATCGTTGGCGGCGGCATTGAATTGCCAGTCGACGTTCCAGTAATACTGTTCGGAGAGTTGTGCCGATGCGGGGGTGAGGGCGCCTATCAGGATGAGGAGGGCGGTGGCTGTGCCTGCCGTCCATCGGCGTATGCGCTGAGTGATATATCTATTTTTCATATCTGTAAAAGTTTTAGTTACCAAACGGTGGCATGGAGAACGCATAGTCGATGCCGGCGGAGAGGGAGTTGACGCTGGGGTATCCGCTGCTGCCTACTTCGCTGCTGATGGAGGCGCACCATACTATCTTGGGGGCGGTGGCGGTGAAGTCTATCATGTTGACTAGCAGGGAGGCGAGGGAGTATTGATAGGTGTAGAGGTATCCGCCGGGACCGCCCCAGCCGTTGTAGGCTCCCCAGTAGCCCCAGCCGCCGTACCAGTTGTTCCAGGGGGTGTACCAGTCTACTATCTGGTAGTTGGAGGTTTTGTAGGCCATGACGACGGCGACGGTGGCGGAGTCTTTCTCGGTGGCGAGGAGATTGAGTGCGGAGAGTTCGGCACGGAAGCGGGATTGAATCATGCTGTAGAGCAGGGTATTCTTGGTGGCTAACGTGTCGGGATTGGCACCGGTCTTGGTGGGGAGAATGAGGATGGTGGAGTCTACCCAGATTTTCTGACTCTTGAGTGCGTAGGATTCGTTATAGTCTACGTAGACGAGGTTCTGGGTGCTCAGTTCATCGTAGTCGGGGTTGTGTTCGCAGGCACTGCAGATGGCTAGGGTGGCTGCGAAGAGGATGAGTATTTTCTTCATTGTGTACCTCCTTTCGGTTAGGATGTTTTACGTGTGAGCTTTTGCTTCACTTTGTCGACGCTTTCCTTGAAGTCGGCTCCTACCCTCTTGAGTACGCTGTCGCCTTCGGCACGGAAGTTGCGCTTGCTGCCGTCTTGTGCGGAGACGAGTTGGTAGATGACGACGGTGCTGTCGCCGGGGATGCCGAGGACGGTGAGTTTTTCGCCTTCGTCGGTGAAGGTGAGCATTTCACCGCTCTCGGGGTTGACGTAGGAGGTGGTGAGTTCGTAGGTGCCGTCGCCTACGGGGGAGAGGGCGGTGATGACGAGGAGGTAGTCGGTGTCTACGCCGTTGTCGTCCATGGTGCCTTCGTACTCATAGATCGTCATTTGGTCGTCGGCAGCGCCGGTTGCGTGGGCGGTGCTGTCGGTTGTGCAGTTGTCGCACGATGAAGAGTCCTTGCATTTTCCGGAACAGGATGCAAGCAGAAGAGCGGCTGCGCTCCACAAAAGTAAATGTTTCATTTCTCTGTTTTTTAAAATTGTTAGAATCATTAAAATTCTATCATACAACAACAGAGAAATGAAAAAGGTTTAAAGGAGTGGGGTGAAAAAGTTACAGAACCACTTCCAGGCTCGTTTGCGCCAGGGGAGTTGGTGCCACATTTCCCGGGTGAGTTCGGTGCAGGAGTCTCGTTTGTCGGTTTCGAACATCCGGGTGAGCTCGGCGGTGGTTTCGCGGTCGAAGATGAAGCAGTTGACTTCGTTGTCGGTGGCGAGACTGCGGCTGTCGAGGTTGATGGAGCCTATGGTGCAGAAGAGGCTGTCGACCATCATTACCTTGGAATGGTGGAAACCGCCGTGGTACACGTAGATGTGGGCGCCTCGTTTCAAGAGGTTGTATGCCTGGTGGTGTACGGCGTGGGGGGTGATGGGGACGTCTGCCTTGGCGGAGATCATTATCTCTACGCGTACGCCACGCTTCAGGGTGCGCTTGAAGGCGGAGCGTACCGATGGGGTGAGGGTGAAATAGGGGTTTATTACTTTTACTACTTGCTGTGCATTGTCCAGACTGGCGATGTAGGCACGGCGTGCTGCCTTGGGGGTGCGGTGCGGGGTGCGGTCTACTACGCCGATGCGCTTGGCGCCGGCGGTGGTGGTGGTGTCGGGGCGTAGTCCGGTGAAGGTGACGTCGGTGAAATAGCCGGGTCGGTACATCACGGGATTGAGGGTTTGGTGGGTTACCTTTTTCCACATTCGCAGGAAGATGTCTTGGAGGTCGCCTACGGCATCGCCTTCTATGCGCATGTGCATATCGCGCCATGCGCCGAACTCGGGTTTGCCGGTGATGTAGTAGTCGGCTACGTTCATGCCGCCGGTGTAGGCTACTTCGCCGTCGATGACGACTATCTTGCGATGGTCGCGTCCGGTGATGTGGTTGACCCATGGGAAGCGTACGGGGTCGAACTCGTAGATTTGAATGCCGCGACTGCGGAGGTTCTTGAGGTGCTTTTTCTTGAGGGGTTGGTTGTTGGAGTCGTTGCCCCATCCGTCGAAGAGGGCTCGCACTTCTACCCCGGCGGCTGCGCGTTCTGCCAGGAGGTCGAAGAGGGCGAAGGCGATGGAGTCGTTGCGGAAATTAAAGTATTCCAGGTGGATGAAATGTTTTGCTTGTCGCACGGCGGCGAAGAGATCCTCGAACTTCTCGGTGCCGCTCTTGAGCAGCACTACCCTATTGTTGGAGGAAAAGGGCACGCCTATGCTACGCAAATATTCTGACACGACCGTATCGGAGGATACGGAAGTGCCGTCTACCTTGTTATCCACTATATTCAGGGCACTCGCATTCATCAAAGAAAAGAACAAATAAGACAGTACAACTGTTAGTCGTTTTACCATTTTTTACCTTTTTACCTTAGAGCATACAACTGAAGTGATCTACGATGCCGAGAAGGTGCTTCTCTTCATCGACTACCAGTACGGCGTGTATCTTGTAGGTTCCCATGATTTGCTGGATATCGGATATCTTGGTCATGGGGGACACGCACTTGGGACTGTAGGTCATGATGTCGCCTACGGTCAACCGGAAGAATTGATCTTGTGAGTTCTCCATGGCTCGGCGTACGTCGCCGTCGGTTATGATGCCGGTGACTCGGTTGTCGACCAGCGCTACGCACAGTCCCAGGCGTCCTTTGCTGACGTGGAACACGGCTTCGCCCATGGGCATATCGGGGGGTACCACGGGGAGTTCATCGGTACGCATTACGTCGTGTGCGGTGGTGAGGAGTCGCTTTCCCAGGGAGCCTCCGGGGTGGAAGCGGGCAAAGTCTTTGGCTTTGAATCCGCGTACTTCCATGAGGGCGCATGCCAGGGCGTCGCCTAGTACCAGCATGGCGGTGGTGGAGGAGGTGGGGGCGAGATTGAGCGGGCACGCTTCGTGGCGTACCGTTATGCTGAGGTGGCAGGTGGAGTACTTCGCCAGGAGTGAGGCGGGGTTGCCCGAGATGCCTACCAGTGGGGTGTTTTGTTCCAGCAGGAAGGGGATGAAGCGTAGGAGTTCATCGGTTTGTCCGGAGTACGAGAGTGCCAGTACCACGTCGTCGGGGGCTATGACGCCTAGGTCGCCGTGGAAGAGGTCGAGTGGATTGATAAAGAATGCGGGGGTGCCGGTGCTGGAGAGGGTGGCGGCTATCTTGGCACCTATGTGTCCACTCTTGCCTACGCCTGTGACCACTACTTTGCCCTTACAATTATATATAAGGTGTACCACGCGGTCGAAGTTGTCGTCCAACAGCGGTATCTGGTCCAGCAGTGTTTGTGCTTCGTCCTGCAGGCACTTTATGGCTATTTCTCGTATCTTACTCATAGCAGTGATGCAATAACGTTGTCGAGGTCTTTGAGATAGAGCATATTGGTGCCGTCGCTGAGTGCTTTCTCGGGGTCGGGGTGTACTTCGAAGAAGTATCCGGTGGCGCCGAAGGCTTTTGCGGCGAGTGCCATAGCGGGCACGAATTCACGGTTGCCTCCGGTCTTACCGCCGGCGGCGCCGGGGCGTTGTACGGAGTGGGTGCAGTCCATGATGACGTGGGGGGTGAAGCGTGCCATATCGGGGATGTTGCGGAAGTCGACTACGAGGTTGTTGTAGCCGTAGATGTTGCCGCGTTCGGTGAGCCAGATGTCGGTGGCGCCGGCTTCGCGTGCTTTCTCTACGGGGTATTGCATATCGAGTCCGGAGAGGAATTGTGCTTTCTTTATGTTGACGGTCTTGCCGGTTTTAGCGGCGGCTAGCAGGAGGTCGGTTTGGCGACACAGGAAGGCGGGTATCTGGAGTACGTCGACTACTTCGCCTGCGGGGGCTGCTTGATAGCTCTCGTGGATGTCGGTGAGGAGGCGTAGTCCATACTTTTCGCGTATGTCGCCCAGCATACGTAGTCCTCGTTCCATGCCGGGTCCTCGGTAGGAGGAGATGGAGGTTCGGTTCGCCTTGTCGAAGGAGGACTTGAAGTATATTTCTATTCCGTATTTGCTTTGCAGGCGCACGAGTTCCTCGGCTACTTCACTGAGGATTTCTTCGGTTTCTATGACGCATGGACCTGCTATAAATATAGGTTTCATTCTTGAATTTCATTTTTATAGCTACAAAAGTACGGAAAAAAGCAGATATAGACAAGT
>CAYOKO010000078.1:0-9568 GCA_964404555.1 uncultured Bacteroidaceae bacterium
ACCACTTTCCAGTCGGAAAGGGTCTTATCTTGGGTGGAGAAGTTTACACCTACTTTAATCACCTTGCGTGGTCCCGTTAGATACGGTACGGCGTAGCCTTTTTCTTCTATCTGACTTAGTGCTACTTCCGGGGTGGAGTCTATCTTTATCTCTATTACGTAAATATATAGGGGAGTGGTGATTACTACATCCGTGGCACCCGTGGAGTTGCGGACTTCGGAGTTCACGAGATTGCACATCATGCTGAAGAAGAAGTGGTATAGGTCTTGATAGTACTGTTCCGTGGTTTCCATATCGTGATACTTCTTCGACTCGTTCTTTCCGTAGGGAAGGCTCTTTAGAAGCGAGCGCAATACCTCCATGGCTTGGTTGATGTCTCCCTTGCGCAAAGCCGTTGAAGCACGACCGGCGGGGACGGACACATCGGTTCCTTTGGCCGAGATGTAGAGTGGTAACAGGTTCTCAAGCAGTCCTATTCGTACTTCTGTATTCGGCATACATAGCTTATATTGTTCGTTCTCCTTGTCGTAGTCTTTTATGGTGAGGTACCCGGTTTGGTATAGTAGCGGTATGATGCTGGCATGATCTTCTAGTGATTTCCTGAAATCGCTTGGCTTCAACCAGTCACTTGAATCTATTTTGTCCAGCTCCAGGTTGAAATCGCCAACGTATTGATGGAGGGCGTTTATGAGCGATGAGGATGTGCCGGTGTCGAACCAATAGTCTTCCAAACACTTGCTTTTGAATGCTTTGATAAGACTAAACGGATTATAGATGTCAATCAAGTCTCCGGTAAAGTGGTAACCATCGTATTGATCCTTTAGGCGAGCAATTGCTTCTTCTCTTGTCCACCCCTTTTTCGCTGCTATATCTGCTATTCCTTGTTCGAAATTATCCAATAACTCTTGCTGTGTAATGCCGCAGATGGAGGCGTACTCGGTGTCGTTGGTGATGACATCGAGGTTGTTTAATTCGCTGAAGATGCCCATCTGTGAGAAGGTGGAAACGCCGGTAATGAAGATGAAGCGGAGATACTTATCGCAGGCTTTGAGCGATTCAAAAAGGTCGCGCATCACCTCCCGTATCTCGGGAAGTATCTCGGACTTATGGAGTACATTCATGACGGGAGCATCGTATTCGTCGACTAGTAGTACCACGGGTTTTCCGGTCTTTTCATAGGACTGTTTAATTAATTTCTCCAAGCGGTCTCCTGGAGAGCCGGTTACCTTTAGTCCCATTTTCTTTTCCTGTTCGTTCAGTATGTCGTGGAGCTTGTTACATAGTTCTTCGGACGTTTTTTTCTTGGCGGGACTTAAATCGAGATGTAGCACGGGGTACTGTGTCCAGTCCTTTTCCAGGCGTTCCATGGCTAGTCCGGTAAACAAGTCCTTACGTCCGTCAAAGTAGTAGTGCAGGGTGCTCGTCAAGAGGGTTTTACCGAAACGACGCGGTCGGCTTAGAAAAACGTACTTGGAGGTATTGACCAACTTGTATATCAGGTCGGTTTTATCTATATAAAGGTACCCTCCTTTACGAATCTCCTCAAAGTTTTGATATCCTACGGGATATTTAATTTCGATTGTCTCCATATTGTCTAGTTAATGCATACGATTGCAAAGGTACAATGTTTTTTCTTTAGATGCAAATTTATGGCACGAAAATCGTATTTCTTATCGCTTTGCGCTTGGTTCTTTTCTTTACAAAAAGGCTGTCGGTTTGCTGTGAAGGGTAATTTTTGTGTGTAACCTTGGTGATTATTAAGCAGATTTGCCTAAAAATGAAGGGCTGAAAGGCTTTTCGCAGAAGCGCCTTTAGCGAGTTCTCTTGGGTGAAGGGTGGGAGCGATGAGTAGGCACTCCTTTGATTGCTAGATTTATGAAAGGATAAATGAAGGGTCGATTTTGTAGTTTAAAATTCGGTGAAGGGGCGTGAGTGAAGGGCTGAGGCTTCCTTACTCCCGAATTTTAGTGCGAAAATATTAAACAAAGATAGGAATGTGGACTCCGCCATTACTCATGTACATCTATACGGTGGTTGTTATGCAAATCCCGACATTGCAGACGAAAAAATCTTCGTTTCCCGATGGGTTTTATAAAATTTTTGCGTAACTTTGTATCTTGTAAACAAACAAAAAAGGGACGTATGAAAATAATTGCCGTAGGAATGAACTATGCCGAACACAATAAAGAGTTGCATAGTACGTTAATAAATAAGGAGCCGGTAATCTTTACGAAAGCCGATTCCGCTCTGCTCAAGGATGGAAAACCCTTCTTTATACCCGACTTCACGGAGCGATGCGAGTATGAAACCGAACTCGTGGTACGCATCTCACGGTTGGGAAAGAACATCTCCAAACGCTTCGCACATCGCTATTACGATGCCGTGACCGTAGGGATAGATTTTACAGCACGCGACCTCCAGGAACGATTCCGCCGCGACGGACTGCCCTGGGAACTCTGCAAAGCCTTCGATAACTCTGCCGTGATAGGAGAGTGGGTGCCCATAACGCAAATACCCGATATCCGGGCGGTAAACTTCCACCTTGACATAGACGGACAAACCGTGCAGAAAGGATGGAGCGGTGATATGCTCTTCGACGTGGATACACTGATCGAGTATGTGAGCCGCTTTATGACCCTCAAGATAGGAGACCTTATCTACACCGGAACCCCCGTGGGCGTAGGTCCCGTATCGATAGGACAACACCTCACCGGCTACCTCGAGGAGCGGAAAGTGCTCGAATTTAATGTACGATAAACAAAACCGAGGATACAATGATACGAAGAACCCTGTTGCTCTTGCAACTCCTACTGTGTACACTCTGTGCCGATGCACAACACTGGATTGAGATAGACTGGAATAGTCAACGCATTGATAGCGTGATTCCTGTCTATACCGAGGTAATCCCCTTGCCGAGCGACTATACACAATATACTTACTCCGTATCTCTGGAGTATCCGGAATTTGAACCGCTAAGTGCTGCCGAAACCGCAGCCTTAAAACGTATCCTTACAGCCAACGATGGTCCTCGTGAGGTGCTGGATGAGATGCCTCGTATAGAAACTTATGTGGGGGTATCCCGACGTGCCGGAGAGTTGGATGTGCTCATCCAACCCGTTGTCTACCGGGACGGTGTCTATCAGCGACTCCTCAATGCTAAGTTGGTTCTCAACAAAACTCTTACCTCCATTCGCAGAGCTGCAGCCGCAACTACCGGTGAGGAGGTGGAGCGATATGCGGCACATTCCGTGCTCGCTACCGGAAAATGGGTGAAGATATCCATCCCTTCCGACGGTATTTACTGCATTACCCGTCAGCAACTTTCTAGTATGGGATTCACCAATCCCGACCGGGTAAAGCTTTATGGCTATGGCGGTCATTATCAGGCGGAAGAGCTTGATATGGATGCTGTGATAGATGATTTGAACGAGGTGCCTCTTTACAGAGGTTCCAATCAGGGACTACTCTTCTATGGCAACGGTCCCGTGGCGTGGGATACGGCAAAGAGACAAAGTGGGGTGTCCAATGTGTCGAAACGTATTCGCAACTTCTATTCCGATGCCGGATACTACTTCTTGACGGAGGGGGATAGCCCTATGACTTTCCCGACGGAACCGTCTCTTACCTCTTCGGTTGCGATTGATGTAAATACCACACGCTCACGCATTTTGTACGAGAAAGATGAGTATTGTTGGTATCACAGCGGACGCGATCTTTACGAATCAAAGAACTATGCTTCTACCACGACCACACTCAACTTTTCTACACCACTCGTTGCCACAACAAGCGATGCCATCCTACAGGTAACGATGGCTGCTGCCGGAAATAACAAGTCTACCGCTTCTTTTACGGTGGACGGCACGGCGCTTAGCTCCACTCTCACTATGAATGCCTTGTCGCAATATCTTGAGGCGGTGCGGGGCGAATACATTGCCAATACTACGATAGGTGGTGGCGATGTTACTTCTCTCAAAATCAATGTGGCAACAAGCGAACCTGTGCGTCTGGATTATGCTGTCCTGGACTATGCACGCAAGATGACGCTGAATGCCGAGAATCCTTACTTCACCTTTACCTCCAAGGCTTCTCTTACCAATCGCTATTCCATAACCGAAGCTGCTACGGGTAGCACCGTGGTGTGGCGACTGGACAGTCACGGAGTTCCGGTGGCGCAGATGGAGGGGACGGTGAGTGACAGTATTTTCAGCTTTATAGCAAAAGACAGTGAGGCCACCGGTTATGTGGCTTTTGCTAACAATGCGACCTATCCCACTCCTACGGTTGTGGGACGTATTTCCAATCAAGATTTGCATGCCCAGACCGACCCGGTGGATATGGTGATTATTGTTCCCGAGAGTGGTGACCTAACCGAGCAAGCCGAGCGATTGGCTGCGTTGCACCGTGCGCACGACGGTCTGCGTGTACAGGTGGTTTCTGCCGATAAACTCTACAACGAATTCTCTTCCGGTACTCCCGATGCTATGGCGTATCGCCGTTATCTAAAGATGTATTACGACCGAGCCGACAGCTTGGACGATGCGCCACGTTATCTCCTTCTCTTTGGCGATTGCGCTTGGGATAACCGTATGCTCTCCTCCCAGTGGGTAGGTAACGACCCCAAGAAATATCTACTTTCTTTCCAGTCGGAAGAGTCATTGAGTGAGACTCGTAGCTACGTCATGGAAGACTTCTTCGGACTCATGGACGACGGCGAGGGCGGTAGTCTGCTCAAGGATAAAGTAGACTTGGGCATAGGTCGCTTCCCCGTGCGCACCGCATCGCAAGCCAAGGCTCTGGTGGACAAGGTGGAAAGCTACATGAACAACAGTAATGTGGGCTCCTGGAAGAACACCATCTGCATGATTGCCGATGACGGTAATGCCAATCTACACATGGAGGATGCTACCGAGGTGATAGCCACCATAGAGAAGTATTACCCCTCCTACAGAATACAACGTATCTTCTTCGATTCCTATACCCGCGAGGTATCGGCAACCGGCAATGCTTATCCCGGTGCCGTGAAGGATATAAATAAGGTGATGGAAGAGGGGGCACTCGTTATGAACTATACAGGACACGGTGCTGCTTACTGTCTCTCGCATGAACGTGTAATGAACTTGCAGGACTTCAACACCTTCTCTTCTCCCCGTTTGCCGTTGTGGGTGACTGCTGCGTGCGACGTTATGCCCTTTGACGGACAGGAGGAGACCATAGGTGAGACGGCTGTAAACAATCCTAACGGTGCTGCTATCGGTTTTTATGGTACTGCCCGCACGGTTATCTCCTCCTACAACCGTTCCATGAATCGCTCCTTTATGCGTTATCTCTTGGGAAGAGACGACAACAATAAGCGATATTCTATGGGCGATGCTGTACGCTTGAGTAAGAATGCTTTGGTAACCAGTGGTAATGCCGAGGGTGTGGACAATACTGTTAACAAACTGCACTTTGCTCTCCTGGGCGACCCGGCACTTGTGCTTACTGCTCCTACTTACAATGTTGTGGTAGATTCTCTTAACGGAAAGGCTATAGAGGGAAATCTGGATGAGGAGGATCTCTTGACTCTCTCTGCCGGTGGGGTGGCACGTGTGAGCGGACATATCGAGGACGAAGATGGACGTATTCAGCCCGACTTTACGGGACTTGTCTCTCCATCGGTTTACGATAGTAAAAGTACGGTTACTTGTCACAATAACGATGGTACCGCTACCTCTGCTTATGTCTACAGTGAGTACGACAAGCGCATCTTCTCCGGTACCGATTCCATACGGAATGGAAACTTCTCCATCACCTTCCCGGTACCATTGGATCTTAACTACTCCAACGAGCGGGGTTGTATAAACTTCTACGCTGTAAATGCCGACCACACGGTGGAGGCAAATGCGAACTTCGAGGACTTTATCCTGGGGGGTACCGATGGCGACTGGGTGGATAGCAGCGTAGGTCCCGAGATTACCCTTTGGCTCAATGCCGAGAATGCCGATTTCTCTACCGTAGGTGCCAATGCCATACTGTTGGCTCGCATCGAGGATGCGGATGGTATCAACACTGCGGGAACGGGTGTGGGTCATGATATAGAACTTGTTATCGATAACGAGACTTCCAACCCCTATGTGCTCAACAACTATTTCAGCTTTGACTTTGGTAGTTATACCTCCGGTTCCATAGAGTACACCCTGCCTACGCTCGACCCGGGTACGCACACCTTGAGTTTGCGTGTATGGGATGTATATAATAATGTGTCCGAAGCCCAAATGGACTTTGAGGTAAGCGACGATTTCCTTGCTGTAAACAGTACGGAGAGTCCTATCCGTGTATCTACCACCTTTATCCTGTCTGTCCGCGATTCCGGTATCTCCCGTTACTCCTTGGCTGTGTACGACCTCATGGGGCGCAAGATAGACGAATGTAAATACACGACCAACGGTAGCGATGTTCTCTATACTCTTCCGTGGAGCACTGCTTCCGGCAAATATACAGAGGGTGTTTACCTCTTCCGCTTTGGCGTACAGAAGAGCAATGGCGACTGGAGTTACAAGACTATGAAGATGTTGGTGTTCCCACGTTCGTAGTGTAAGCGTATTTACGCAGGTGTATCCGGGGACTTGAATGAATAAACCTCCCGACAATGCAATAAAAATAGTTGAAAACAGTTTTATAGATAGAAATACAACGAAGACAGAACCAATGAAGAAAATAAAAGTCATAACCCTATGCCTAGCCCTCTGTGCATACATCACGGGCAAGGCAGATGAAAAGACCGATATGTTCAACCCTGTGACCACCTCCGTGACTTCGCAGATGATAGCTCCCGATGCCCGTGCCGGTGGTATGGGAGATGTGGGTGCCGCTACCGAGGCGGATGTGAACTCACAGTATTGGAACCCCGCAAAGTATCCTTTTAACATAGCGCGTGCCGGAGCTGCCATTAACTATACTCCGTGGCTGCGTTCCATCGTTAAGGATATCGATTTGGCGAATCTTGTAGGTTTCTATCGTATAGGCGATTATCAGGCGGTGTCCGGTTCTTTGCGCTACTTCTCTCTGGGTGAGGTGAGTACTAGTACGGATGGTACAGGTAGTACGATAAAGCCTTATGAGATGTCTGTGGATGTGGCTTATTCTCGTATGCTGAGTGAGACTTTCTCGGCTGCTGTAGCCCTGCGCTGGATTTACTCCGATCTCAATGATAAGTACGATGACGGTGTAACCCCGGGTTCTGCCTTTGCTGCCGATATCGCGTGCTACTACAATAACTATTTCGTTATGGGTAATCGTGAATGTGGCTTGGGATTGGGATTGAATATTAGCAATATTGGTAGTAAGATTTCTTTTGGCGGTGATGATAACTCCGAGTTTATCCCTACCAACCTACGTCTGGGTGTGAACCTTACTATCCCCTTTGATGACTACAATCGCCTATCCATAGCAGCCGATGCCAACAAGCTGCTTGTGCCTACTTATCCGCAGCAGCAGACCGATGAGAGTGATGAGGATTATCAGCAGCGCCTGCAAAAGGATTATTACGATGTCTCTTCTATCTCCGGAATCTTCAAGAGTTTTAGCGATGCTCCCGGTGGTTTCAAGGAGGAGTTGCAGGAGGTGCAGTGGAGTGTGGGTGCCGAGTACAACTACAACGATCGCTTCCTGGTACGTGCCGGATACCATCATGAGAGTCAGAACAAGGGTAATCGTAAGTACTTTACCGTGGGTGCCGGTTTCCGTATGAGTGTATTCTCTATCGATTGCGGTTATGTTATATCTACCGCACAGAGTAATCCTCTCGACCAGACGCTTCGTTTCAGCTTGGGCTTCGACCTGGATGGTATTAAGGATCTCTTTGGTCGTGGAAATCGTTAACTTGGTGTTGTATAGAATAGGGTAGAAAGATGCAAAAAATAAGAGTAGGATTTGGTTACGATGTTCACCAATTGGTGGAAGGTCGTGAACTCTGGTTGGGCGGTGTACGTTTCGACCACACCAAGGGTTTGCTGGGACACAGCGATGCCGATGTGCTGATACACGCCATTTGCGATGCGCTGCTGGGAGCTGCCAATATGCGCGATATAGGTTACCACTTCCCCGATACCGGTGAAGAGTTTCATAATATAGATAGCAAGATATTGCTAAAGAAGACCATTGATCTTATAGCCACCAAGGGCTATAAACTGGGCAATATTGATGCTACGGTGTGTGCCGAGCGTCCCAAGATGAAGGCTCGTATCCCCGAGATACAGTCTTGTCTGGCGCAGGTAATGGATGCCGACCCGGAGGATGTCTCCATAAAAGCCACCACTACCGAAAAGTTGGGATTTACCGGGCGAGAGGAGGGTATTTCCGCCTACGCCACGGTGCTTATTTATAAAGAATAGTATTATAGGTAAAGACCCGTCTTGCGGATGTATTCTACTACCGCACACGGAACCATTCCGGTGATATCCTCACCGGAATGAATTTTTTTTCGAATCTCTGTAGAGGATAGGGGGAACAATGGAACCTCCAGCAATGTCACCGTAGGCGGAAGGGATGCAGCATCTATCTGCGACCCCTCGCGTGGATAAACGAAGAGTGGAAAATCATGTAATATCTCTTCGTAGTGATACCAACGTGGAAAACACTCCCAATTGTCGGCTCCAATCAGCAGACAAAAGGTAATCTCCGGATGTTTCTGTTGTAATGTACGCAACGTATGCAACATATAAGAAGGGCGGGGGAGATGCATCTCCGTATCGTCAATTCTCGTATGCGGAATATCTGCAATGGCACATTGCGCCATCTCCAGGCGAGCCGTATCTTCGGCAAGGTCGGCACGCTGTTTGAGCGGGTTCTGCGGAGACACCTCAAACCACACCTCGTCCACCCAACCTTGGCGCAGTAACTCTTGCGCCAACCGGATGTGACCATTGTGTATTGGGTTGAAGGATCCCCCGTACAAAGCTACCTTCATTCCGCCTCTTTCTTGGCAAACGGTTCAAACTTGGGACGTCCCTTCTCACTCATCTTGCCCTTATGGCGCCAGATGCAGTATTGCCATGCCTCCAGTAGTGCTATCAGTGCAAAGACAACGGCGAAACCATGCAACCCGCAGAATAGAAAAATGCAGGTGGCAATGAAGCTAACAACTGCCATCATGAGGCATAGGGTAGCCATGCTCTTATAACGTTGAGATTTCATATATACAGTGTTATTTACGCTTCCAGGAAGGAACGGATGGCTTGTACAACCTCGGCCTTTGCTGTCTCCAGATCGTCGTTGACAATCACCTTGTCGAACTTATGGGCAAAGGTTAATTCATACTCTGCACGAGCTATGCGACTCTCGATAGACTCCGGTGTCTCCGTGCCACGCCCCACGAGTCGACGGCGTAGTTCCTCTATGCTAGGTGGCTGGATGAACAGTGATAACGCACGGTCGCCATACACCTCTTTTATATTGCATCCGCCCTTTACGTCTACATCCAGGATGATGTTCTGCCCCTCGGACAACTGTTTTTCTACCTGTGCCTTGAGGGTTCCGTAGTAACGATCCTTGTACACCTCCTCATACTCCAGAAACTCTCCGTTCTCTA
>CAYOKO010000079.1:0-9442 GCA_964404555.1 uncultured Bacteroidaceae bacterium
TTGTCGTTTTACAACCTGCTTTTATAGAAAATTTTTCCGGAAAACCCACCTCAAAAACACAAGAAGCAACTACGTTTCCGTAATTGCTTCTTATGTATGTGGACCAGCTAGGGCTTGAACCTAGGACCTCCAGATTATGAGTCTGTTGCTCTAACCAACTGAGCTACAAGTCCGGTGCAAGGAGAGGTGAAATACCTCAACAGCGGTGCAAAGGTATAACTTTTGTTTGAACTGAGCAAATTTTATCGCAAAAAAATGACAAAAAAGCCTCAACTTCCCTCTTATTTGTCACTTTTGAGGAATTGGAATTGTTCCAAAGAAATAAATTAGTTACCTTTGCAGCGTGATTTATAGCAATCTTACAAAACCTGTGCCTCCGGGACACTACGTAGCCACGATAGGATACTTCGACGGTGTGCACCGTGGACATCGCTTTCTCTTGCAGAGAGTGATGGAGGAAGCTCGCACCCGTGGACTCCGCACCATGGTGGTAACCTTTCCCCAACATCCGGCACAGGTGTTGCATCCCGGCACTCCTTTTAAACAGCTCACTACCTTCTCCGAGAAAGCCGAACTCCTCTCCGGACTGGGCATCGATGTGGTGGCGGGTGTCGACTTCACGCCTAGGCTGGCGGAGATGTCGGCACAACGCTTCATGACGGAGATTCTCTGCGAACAGCTCCATGTACGTGCGCTCCTCATAGGCTGGGATCATAAGTTTGGACATAATCGCAGCGAGGGATTTGCCGACTACGTACGCTACGGCAAACAGCTGGGGATGGAGGTGCTCCAGCAAGAGGCGTGGCAGATGGATGGCATACAGGTAAGCTCCTCCGTGGTGCGAAGACTCCTCTCGGAGGGTAGCATCGAGGAGGCCAACCGCTGTCTGGGCTACGCCTACCGACTCGAGGGCGAGGTGGTGGCGGGACACCGGGTGGGACGAACCATAGGGTTCCCTACCGCCAATCTGCAACTCCCGCCCGAGAAGATAGTGCCTGCCAACGGGGTCTATGCCGTGCGCATAGAATTGCCGGGGGAGGCGCACTACGGAATGCTCAACATAGGCTACCGCCCTACCCTGGACAACGGTGAGAACCGCACCATAGAGGTACACATCTTTGACTATCAAGCCAACCTCTACGGTCGTAGCCTACGCTTGCATCTGGACCGAAGAATCCGCGAGGAACAGACCTTCGACTCCCTCGATGCCCTACGCTGTCAGTTGATGAACGACAAAAACACTATACTACAATTATATCAGACAAAATGAACAAAATCTTAAAACTCGACACATGGAAGCCCGCTCTGGGATGGCTGGGCTTGTTTATCCTGGTCCAACTCCTGGCAAACGTCATCACACTTATATTTATAGGTGTACGTGCCTTGGGTGTCGACATATCGGACTCCATGATGATTACCCTACCCATGACTCTTCTTTACCTCTGCTTTCTCCTTTACCTTTATAAATACAAGAAGGAAGCCGTACAGTCCACCTTTCACTACGTACCTTGGGAGAAGCACACCGTTATGGATACCATCGCAATTCCCTTTATAGGAATGCTCCTGCTCATCTTCCCCGTCAATATGGTGAACGATGCCTTGAAGCTGGAAGATGTCATGGAGATGCAGTTTGATGTACTCATGCACAACCCGTTGGGAATCATGATGCTGGCACTCGTAGCCCCCATCATAGAGGAGTTAATCTTCCGCATCGGCATCATGGGGTCATTGCTCCGTAAGGGAGTACGTCCCGGCGGAGCCATCTTCATCAGTGCCCTACTCTTTACCCTGGTACACATGAATCCCGCCCAGATGCCGGGAGCCTTCATGCTGGGTGCCTACCTGGGATGGATTTACTATTGCACGGGTACCGGTGTGCCGTGTATCCTTGCGCACGTTTTCAACAACTACTTTGCCATCGTCTGCACCTATGTGCTGGGCGAGGAGGTCACCACCACCGACCTACTGGGAGGAACACTCTCCGCAAGAATCATCTCTACCGTATGTTTGGCACTCTTCGCCGTGGTGGTGTGGCACATGAAACGCACAAAAGAAAAAAATATACAGGCTGCGTGAACAAAAGGAATGTAGAAGCTGTTTGTATTACCAGAAAGTGGCTGATACTTTTTGATAATAAACTCTCTCTAATATTCTAATTTCATTTATAAACAGCCTAAGTTCAATAGAAGAACCTGCACGTGAGTGTCGGTTCTTTTTTCAAAAAAACGGAGAGACATAGCTATTATGTCGAAAAAAAGTGCTAAGTTTGCATTCTCAAAACATACGTAATCAAGGTAAAGAATGCGAAAGGTAATAGGAATAGGCGAAACCATACTCGATATAATTTTCAAAGAAGATGTCCCCACAGCGGCGTCTCCCGGAGGTTCTACGTTCAACAGTCTCATCTCTCTGGGACGCATAGGCGTACCGGCTTGCTTCATCTCCGAGACGGGCGATGACCATGTGGGCGAGATTATCATTAACTTCTTGAAGAAGAACCATGTAGACAGTAGGTATGTACGCATCCATCCCGATACCAAGAGTCCCGTTTCCTTGGCTTTTCTCGACAAGCAGAACGATGCGCAATACATCTTCTTCAAGGATCATCCTCACGACACCATGGCGGCACAGTTTCCCGAGGTGCATGCCAACGATATCGTTCTCTTTGGCTCCTTCTACGCCATCAATCCCGTGATACGCGAGGGGTTCTTCGACTTTATTCGCCGTGCGCACGAGGCGGGGGCTATTCTTTATTACGATGTAAACTTCCGCAGTTCCCACATTAAGGACCTGCCCGACACGCTGGGTAACATCCTGGAGAACTTCTCCGTTTGCGACATAGTACGTGGCTCTACCGAGGACTTCGACCACATGTTTGGCATCTCCTCTCCGCAACGTATCTACCGGGAGAAGATGTCCGGCTACCCCTTCCCGCTCATCTGTACCGACGGTGCCCGGGAGATAACGCTCTTTGCGCCGGAGTTCAGCGAGCGATATGCTGTCACGCCCATAGAGACGGTAAGTACCATAGGCGCAGGCGATAACTTCAACGCCGGCATTGCCTTCGGACTCTTGAAACTGGGCATCACCAAGGCGGATATTCCTCACCTCTCCCACGCCCAGTGGGCAGAACTCATAGAGTGCGGACAACGCTTCTCACGCGAGGTTTGTTGCAGCTTCGAGAACTATATCGGCGAGGAGTATGCCAAGGAGATTTCCAAGGAATTGGCTTAAAAAACTATAATAATCAATCTGTTCTTATTGTCGTTTGTGTAAGTTGTTGTAACTTTGCACACATAATTAAAGAAAAAGATTGTTCACTTGAAAACGTTCGAAGAATTAGGCGTTGCGGCAGAGATAGTACGTGCCGTTACAGAAATGGGGTTTGAGCATCCCATGCCCGTACAGGAAGCGGTGATACCGTACCTCCTTGGCGAAAACAATGATGTGGTGGCTCTCGCTCAAACCGGAACCGGTAAGACTGCTGCTTTCGGCTTACCAACACTCCAAAAAGTAGACCCAAACAACCGTGTGACACAGGCTCTTGTCCTCTGCCCTACACGTGAATTGTGCTTGCAGATAGCCGGCGACTTGGACGACTTCTCCAAGTATCTGCCGGGGGTACACATCGTTCCCGTCTACGGGGGTACCAATATAGAACCCCAAATTCGTACGCTGAAACAGGGGGTACAGGTGATTGTGGCTACCCCGGGTAGACTCATCGACCTCATGGAGCGTGGTGCTGCTCACTTGGAACACGTGCGCACCGTTATCCTGGACGAGGCGGACGAGATGCTTTCCATGGGTTTCACCGATAGCTTGAACACTATCCTGGAACAGGTGCCCGACAACCGCAACATACTCCTCTTCTCTGCTACCATGAGCAAGGAGATAGAGCGTATCTCACACAACTATCTGCACGATGCCAAGGAGATTGTGGTGGGCAGCAGGAACGAGGGTTCGGAGAATGTCAACCATATCTACTATATGGTGCAGGCGAAGGATAAGTACTTTGCCTTGAAGCGTATAGTGGACTATTATCCCAAGATTTACGGTATCATCTTCTGCCGTACCAAGCGAGAGACGCAGGAGGTGGCGGACAAGTTGATACAGGATGGGTACAATGCCGATTCTCTGCATGGTGACTTGAGCCAGCAGCAGCGCGACTTGACCATGCAGAAGTTCCGCCAACATAACACTCAGTTGCTGGTGGCTACGGATGTGGCGGCGCGCGGACTGGATGTGGACGACTTGACACACGTTATCAATTACGGTATGCCGGACGATATAGAGAACTATACTCACCGCAGCGGACGTACCGGACGTGCCGGTAAGAAGGGTACGAGCATCTGCATTGTTCATGTGCGCGAACGTAGCAAGATTCGTGAGATAGAGAAGGTGATAGGCAAGGAGTTTGTCGAGGGGGAGATACCGAGCGGCAAGAATATCTGCGCTAAACAATTATATAAGGTGATAGATGACATAGAGCGTGTGGAGGTGGACGAGGAGGAGATAGCCGATTTCCTTCCGGAGGTGTACCGCAAGCTGGAGTGGCTGGACAAGGAGGAGCTTATCAAACGTGTGGTAAGCAGTGAGTTCGGTCGTTTCTTGCGCTACTATGCCAATGCTCCGGAGATTGAGAAACCGCTTACGAGCGAGCAGCGCAAATCGCGCAAGAAGGGGGCAAACGGTGCCGAGGAGGGATACACTCGTATCTTCTTGAACGTGGGTAAGTTCGATGGTTTCTATGCTCGTGAGGTGATGGCTCTCATCAATCGCTATGCGGGCGATGTGGAGGTGGGTCGTATTGACCTTATGCGCAGCTTCTCTTTCTTTGAGGTGCCCGAGGCGGATGCGCAACACGTTCTCCAGTCGCTTGCCGGTGCGAACATTAAGGGGCGTACCGTAAATGTGGAGATTGCGGGAGATAGAGCGACTTCCTCCGAGAAGCGTGGTGGAAAGGCTCGCGGCGAGGGGGCTTCCAAGAGTCGTGGGGAGAGTGCTTCCAAGCCTCGTAGCGAACGGGAGGGTAAGAACCGTGCCGAACGTCGCAAGGAGGCTCGTGCCGAGCAGAAGGCCGACAAGCGTGGTACTCGTGGTGCCGAACGTCGCAAGGAGGGGCGTACTCGTTACGGGCAGGATCCGTTTGTGGAGGAGCAGCGTCGCCAGGAGCGTGAGGAGGATTTCCTTTCGGGCAAGCGCAAAGCCAAGAAGGATGACTGGAAACAGTTCTTCCTGCCGGGAAACGGTAAGAAGAAGGGGAAAAAGCAGGACATTCCTTTCGAGCTAAAAGGGGAAGAACCCGATTTCGCCGAGGAGGGATGGGCACGCCGCAAACCTAAAAAGAAGAAATAAACAAAAGTTTCGGATTTGATTTTCATGAATCAAGTCCGAAACTTTTTTATACCTTTCTCCGCAAATCCACCCACGGAAACGTCTGTTTTTTCAAAAAAAATATGTACTTTTGCGTACTGAAATACACAAGTGTGTGAATCCTTTAACCATAAACGAACAAATGAAAAAAACATTATGCAGCATGATAGCTGCCTGTATATTGCTGATACCTAGCAGTTATGCTCAGCAAGTAAGTGAGAAACTCAACCGTGCTCCCGTGGCGGTAAAAACCTCCCAAGGAATACTCGTCTCTTGGCGTTCTCTCAAGGAAGACCCCTCCGGCACTACCTTCTCTGTCTATCGAAACGGCAAACAAATAGCCACGAACCTCTCCGACCGCACCAACTTCCTCGATGCCGAGGGTTCTCCTCAGGATACCTATCGCATAGAGACTCTGCTGGACGGTAAGGTTACCGGACGCGAAAAGACGGTGGCGTGGAACAGTATGTTTACTACTCTCACCGTAAATCGTCCCGCTGCTACTACCACCGTCGATGGCAAAACTGCCTACTACCGTCCCGACGACATGAGCGTAGGCGACTTGGACGGCGATGGTACTTACGAGCTTATCCTAAAGTGGATGCCGGACAATCAGAAGGATAATTCTCACAGCGGATATACATCGCCTACCATTCTCGATGCCTACAAGATGGATGGTACCCAACTCTGGCGCATCAACTTGGGTCCTAACATTCGCTCCGGACAGCATTACACCCAGTTCCTTGTCTACGACTTGGATGGCGACGGCAAGGCGGAGGTGGTATGCAAGACTGCTCCCGGCTCTGTGGACGGTAAGGGTCACTACGTCACCAAGGCGGGTACCGAGGAGGGGGTCAAGAAGGCGGATAACAGTAGGACGTATGTCAACCCCAAGGGTCATATCTACGGGGGTGAGGAGTTCCTCACCGTCTTCAACGGCAAGACCGGTGCTGCCATGCATACCATATTCTATACTCCGGCACGTAGTGGTGAGGACTTTGTACAGGGGGCTACTCTCTACGGTGGCTCCAACCACGACCAGCGCATCTGGGAGGACTTGAGCTATAATCGTGGCGAGCGCTACAACGCTGCCGTGGCTTATCTCGATGGATACGACAAACTTCCTTCGGCTATTATGCAGCGTGGATACTACAGTCGTTGTTACCTCTGGGCGGTGGACTGGAACGGCAAGCGGCTTTCTACCCGTTGGCTACACCGCAGCTTGGACCGTAATGGTTGGTCGGTGGTGGATGGCAAGGGTAACATCCTCTCGCAGGGAAGCGGTAAGTCTAGTTTCTCACAGGGTAACCACTCCATTGCGATTGCCGATGTCAACGGGGATGGATTCGATGAGATTGTTACCGGTCCTTCTACCATTGCGCACGATGGTTCGCTGCTGAGTACTACCGGTATGGGGCATGGTGATGCTATTCACCTGACGGATCTCTGTCCCGACCGTCCCGGTCTGGAGGTGATGGTGCCTCATGAGGCGCGTCCTTACGGTTACGATGTACACGATGCTACTACCGGCGAGGTGCTTTGCTCTGCTACCGGACGTGAGGACAACGGTCGTGCTGTGGCGTGCGATTTTATTCCTTGGCATCGTGGCTCGGAGTTTTGGTCGGCACTGGATCATGTGATGCGTGATTGTGCTACCGGCGATACGTTGCTTCGTACGCGAGCCGACCTCAACTACCGTATCTACTGGACGGGTGATCCTTACGACCAGACGTTCGATGGGCGTTATTCTACTTCTCATCGTCGTCACTACCCTCGCATCTGCAATTTCAATACGGAGACGAACGATGTTTCTGTCTTCCAGCCGCTCACCGGTTATGGCTCTCCGGAGGCGTGCAGTGGTACCAAGGCGACTCCTTGTCTGCAGGCGGACATCTTGGGGGATTGGCGTGAGGAGCTTATCCTCTTCCAGCACATTGAGGATCGCAGTGCCAAGACGTGTACCTTGCTCATCTACTCCACTCCGGAGCCTACGGTCTACAAGGTGCCTTGTCTCATGCAGGATCATGTCTATCGTATGGGTATAGTGTGGCAGAATTCTACCTACAATCAGCCTCCTCACCTGGGTTACAGTCTCCCGGACTATCTGGGCATAGATGGCAAGACGTACAAGACGCAGCGTACGTCTCATGCGCCGGAGGTTCTCACGCCGCAGGACAATCCCGAACAAAAGACGGAGTTCTTCGAACCATAAAGACGGACGAAAGGCGTGACCACACTATGGTGGTCACGCCTCGTCACGGTTTATATACCTTCCACGTAAGTGGGGGGTATTTTTTGATATTACCACAAGCTACCCCAAGAGCCACGTTCGTCGGCTTCGGCCTCTACACTTGCGCTGGCAGATTTCTCGGAGACGGGGAGGGAGACTGAACCGTTGGATACTGCAATAATGCTTTGGAGTTCCACGTCGTACATAGTGGATGTGGGTTTCTGATAAACTTTCTTCATATTATTTCTTTCTATTGTTTTATTACTTTACAAGAACTTTCACGCCATTTACTATGTTGATTCCCTTCTGCAAGGTGTTGAGTTTACGACCATTCAAGTCATATATCTCTTGAACCCCGGAGGTAATAGCCTCAACGGCATCAACTCCTGTGGTCTGCTCTTCACCAAAGGCGATGCGGAGTGAAGAGTTGTCGGTGGTATCGAAGTAGTTCGGGTTCAAATACGCACGGTGAGGTTTAATGGTAATCTCATTGTTCTTCTCAACTTTGTAAAATGCTTGCTCGCCATCTTGTGTTTGGAGGACATAAGAACCTGCGGGGGCATAAGTGCTATAAAGATATGATGAGAGTACGCCCTGCACCTCAGGGGCAGTAGCATTCAAGATGGCTCTCTCTTCATCGCTGCTACCACCTTCGTAGTCGAAGTGTTGTGTCTCTTCTGTTGCTTGGTAGATATATGGAACATTTGCTTTAGACTTTCCTTCTACCTCTTTCAATGTTACAGTACCGTCGGCAACGGATTCTACTTGATAAAGGGTTGCACCACCTGGAGTGTATGCGTATGGTAACCAAATGGTTCCAAAAGCATTCACCTTTGTGTTACGGGTGTATTCTGAAATGTATTCTATGTTCTGAAACATAGCCCAAGGATATTTGTCGTTGTAGAGGTATGCGGAAGCTGCTGGATAGTGTAAAGTTGCACTCGCACAGATGTTTCGGGTGTTGTTATCGTTAAAGTAGCCAAAAATCTCCCCTTCAAATGAAATAGGAGATTCTGATTCACAAATAATGTCTGTAAGACCTGTACAACCGAAAAAGGCATAGTATCCAATCTCCGTCACAGAACTCGGAATCGTTATCTCAGTAAGACCCGTACAACCGTAAAAGGCACTGCTTCCAATCTCTGTCACTGAACTCGGGATGGTTATCTCCGTAAGACCAGTGCAACCTCTAAATCCACTAAGATACTCTACGGAACTAGGAATAGTTATTGATTTAAGACCTATACAGTAGCCAAAGGCACCTTTACCTATCTTCTTTACTCTTCTTCCAATTTTTACACTAGTAAGTCCCGAACAACTTTCAAATGCAGAACTTCCAATCTCCGTCACTTTAGCAGGTATAGTAACTGTTGTTAACTTACTACAGCCTTCAAAAGCATTATCACCTATACTTGTTACACCATTTGGTATATCAACTGATACAAGGCTATAGCAACCAGCAAAGACTCCGTTACTTATACTCGTTATTGATGACGGAATTTCAATCTCTATAATACGTGCACCGCTAAAAGCATAGTCACCAATACTTGTTACAGAGGAAGGAATCTCTATCTTGCTATTACAATAGCTACGGAATGCATAGCTACCAATACTTGTTACAGAGGAAGGAATAGTAATACCACTAGAAAGCCCTGCACAATAAAAAGCATAATCTCCAATTCTCGTTACAGTACTTGGCAACTCAATCGTATAAAGATTACAGTTATAAAATAATTCATCACTTATCTCTGTAAGATTTTTAGGGAGCGTCACACCATTAAGATTTGAGCATTCTTTAAATGCAGCCTTACCAATAGTCTCTACAGAATTAGGAATCTC
>CAYOKO010000080.1:0-9347 GCA_964404555.1 uncultured Bacteroidaceae bacterium
GCATCCAATCCGCGTCCCAATACATTTCCGTATTTTTTGCGCACTGCCATATAATACCTCTTATTTATGCTTGTTGATGATCTCCTGCGCCAGAGCCAGATGGTTCTTGGAACCTATAGACTCCGCATCGTAGAGTATAGCCGGAACACCGTGGCTCGGAGCCTCACTCAAACGAACGTTACGCTGAATCACCGTATTAAATACCATAGTCTGGAAATGTCGTTTCAGCTCGTCGTACACCTGGCGTGCCAGTCGCAAGCGGCTATCGTACATAGTAGGCAAGAAACCCTCGATTTCCAACTTCGGATTTAGTTTCGATTTTATTATTTTTATTGTATTCAACAACTTACTGATACCCTCCAACGCATAATATTCGCACTGAACCGGTATGATAACCGAATCGGCCGCCGTGAGTGCATTTACGGTGATAAGCCCCAGTGACGGCGAACAGTCTATCAAGATATAGTCATACTCCTTTTTGAGCGGAGCAAACAAATCCTTCATGATATTTTCTCGGTTCGGCATGTTGAGCATCTCGATTTCCGCCCCCACAAGGTTGATGTGCGACGGTATGATATCCAGCTTCTCGATATCTGTAGTATAGATAGCCTCGCGGACATCTACCTTGTCGATGATGCATTCATATATGGAGCACTCCACCTCCTGCACATTAACGCCAAGTCCGGAGGAGGAGTTGGCCTGCGGGTCCGCATCGACCAGCAAAACTTTTTTCTCAAGCGTAGCAAGCGATGCGGCCAGATTCATGGATGTGGTTGTCTTTCCCACTCCACCTTTCTGATTGGCTAAAGCAATTATTCTTCCCATAATATTTTCATTAACATGGTGCAAATATACGGCAATTTCTTTTAGAATCCTAGAAAAAGATTCACAAGATGCTCGTTTTGTTGATAACTTATCTTAGTTGTTGAAAACCCTTAGATTCGTTTACTTTGGTGCAAAGATAAGTAATTTCTTTTAAATTTCTATGTTTTATCTTGTTTTTTTGTATTTTTGCAGTCGGATTTTATACATTATAGATACTGTTATGGGTAATAGACCGTTGATTTTGATAACAAACGACGATGGATATGCAGCAAAAGGTATTGCTGCATTGGTGGAAATGGTGCGCTCTCTGGGCGATGTTGTAGTGGTAGCTCCGGACTCGGCTCGTTCGGGTGCGGGATGTAGTTTTACCCCTATAACTCCACTGTTTCTTAAATTGATACGAGAGGATTTGGGCGTAAGGGTGTATGCGTGCAACGGTACACCGGCAGACTGTGTTAAGGTGGGATTGGAACATGCCGTGGAGCGTACTCCGGATATTCTGCTTTCGGGTATTAATCATGGTAGCAATGCCTCGGTAAACGTACATTACTCGGGAACGATGGGAGCAGTCATGGAGGGTTGCATGAAGGCAATACCGTCTGTGGGCTTCTCGCTGTGCGACCATGATGCAGATGCCGATTTTACTCCGTTGTCGGAGACCGTGCGTGAGATTACGTCGATGGTGCTGCGCAAGGGTATCCCGGCGGGAGTATGTCTGAATGTGAACTACCCCGTAGCAAAGGAGCTTAAAGGGATACGCGTTTGTCGTATGACGCATGCCGAATGGCGAGAAGAGTGTACGCCCGAGGTGCAACCCGATGGTGAACTTCGCTATCGCATGACGGGTAACTTTATCAACATGGAACCCGGAGCAGAGGACACAGATGAGTGGGCACTCTCCAACGGATATGTAGCCATTACCCCCACGCAGATGGATGTGACGGCACACTCCTATATAGCGGAACTGGAAAAGAACTTGAAGGAACAATGAAATATTATCTGATAGTAGGAGAGGCGAGTGGCGACCTGCATGCATCCCGACTCATGCGAGCCATAGCGCAGCGTGACGGGGAGGCATCTTTCCGCTTCTACGGCGGGGACTGTATGCGTGAGGTAGGAGGTACCTGTGTACAACACTACAAGGATCTTGCCTATATGGGATTCGTCCCGGTGCTGATGCACCTGAAAACAATCCTGCGCAATATGCGTAGATGTAAGGAAGATGTGCTGGCATGGCATCCCGATGTGCTCATCCTGGTGGACTATCCGGGTTTTAATCTTTCGATAGCCAAGTATGTAAAGCAGCATAGTAGCATTCCGGTCTATTACTACATCTCTCCCAAGATATGGGCATGGAAGGAACATCGCATCAAGAATATTCGCAGAGATGTAGACAAGGTGCTGTCTATCTTGCCGTTCGAAGTGCCTTTCTACCGGAAACATAATTACAAAATAGATTATGTAGGCAACCCTACGATGGGGGAGGTAACGGAATATTGTGCGCAACACACGCTCGATGACGGAGAGTTCCACCGGAGTAATCATCTCTCCTCCAAACCGATTATTGCCCTCTTGGCGGGGAGTAGAAAACAGGAGATAAAGGACAACTTGAGCATCATGGTGAAGGCCGCTTCACACTATGCCGATACCTATCAGCTAGTAGTGGCGGGAGCACCGTCCATAGAGAAGGGATTCTACCAAGGGCTGTTGGAGAAGATGCCGGTGAAGGTTATTTACAATCAGACGTACGAACTGTTGATGCACTCCGAAGCGGCGTTGGTAACATCGGGCACAGCCACGCTGGAGACGGCACTCTTCCGCGTGCCTCAAGTGGTGTGTTATTATGCTCCGTGTGGAAAGCTCATAAAGTTGCTTCGAAAACTCCTGCTAAAGGTGAAGTACATTTCCCTGGTCAACCTCATTGCCGATAAGGAAGTAGTAACGGAGTTGGTTGCGGATGATATGAATTACCACACCCTTCGCCGCGAGTTAGCAGATATTATAGAAGGTGGAAAGCGTCGCGAGGAGGTGCTTCGAGGTTACGACACGGTAGTCGAACGTTTAGGCACAACCCCCGCATCCGAAACCGCAGCCCGAATAATATGTGAATCGTTGACCCTGCGTAAATAAGTACACCCACGTAACCACCAACGCATACATCCGTAATGTACACGTTGGTGGTTACCTATGTAGTCACGTGACTGAACACAAAAAAAGAACGCTGACCGAAATCAGCGTTCTTTTTGGTTGGGCTACTCGGATTCGAACCAAGAATGACAGGACCAGAATCTGTAGTGTTACCATTACACCATAGCCCATTGTTAAGCGTTGTTTTGTTTAACGGGTGCAAAGGTACGACTTTATTTTGAACTGCCAAAACATTTGGCGAAAAAAATGCACAAAAGTGCGAATTTTTTTATTTCTCTCCCTCCGAATGCACAAAAAAATGAAAATTCCACCTTATTTTATATTTAGATTTTCAGATATAAAAAAAAACTTGTACCTTTGCAACTCATTATAATACATTATATGGTAAAAGACATTTTGATAAAGAATATCGTAGAAGGAATTCAAGAGAAAAAAGGTCGCGGCATAGTAATCGCCGACCTCACGAATATAGATGGAACCATCTGTAAGTACTTTGTGATTTGTGAAGGAGGATCTCCTACGCAAGTAGAAGCCATCGCCGGTTCCATAAGTGATGTGGTTCGCAAGAACTGTGGAGAGAAGCCCATAGGCGTAGACGGACTCCGCAATGCCGAGTGGGTAGCCATAGACTACTGCGACGTTATGGTACACGTCTTCCTCCCGGAAGCACGCGACTATTACAAGTTGGAAACATTGTGGGCAGACGCCAAAATAACCACGCTGCCCGATTTAGATTAACGAAACCATAGAAAGCAAGAAATGAGTAACGAAACAAAGAAAAGGACAAACATGCCCCGGTTCAACATGAACTGGATATACCTTGTTATAATACTGGTCTTGGTAACACTCTACTTCACCGGCACAGATACGCAGGTGAAGAAAGTGATAAACTATTCCGAGTTCAAGACCTATGTAGAGAAGGGGTATGTAAATAAGGTGATAGCCGACAAGAAAGACGGCACCCTGGAGATATATGTAGGATCGGAACACCTGCGCGAAGTATTCCGCAGCGACCCCTCCAAGTTGGGCAAAGACCCCGCTATACAGGTAGAGTACGGTTCACTCGACAACCTAGATAGATACCTGGACGAAGAGAAGAAAGACGGACACTTCACCGGTTCCATTACCTATGAAAGCGGCGAAAGCATCTTTGGAACCATGTTCTGGAACATCTTCCCCCTCTTCTTCATCATCATGCTCTGGTTCTTCCTCCTGCGCAATATGGGCGGCGGCGGTGTTGGCGGCGGCATCTTCAATGTAGGCAAGAGCAAAGCCAAGTTGGTAGAGAAGGGTAGTAAAGAGGTCTCTCGCGTCACCTTCAAGGATGTAGCCGGACAAGCCGAAGCCAAGCAAGAGGTAGAGGAGATAGTAGAGTTCCTCAAAAGCCCCAAGAAATATACCGATTTGGGAGGTAAAATTCCAAAAGGAGCCTTGTTGGTAGGTCCTCCGGGAACCGGTAAAACCCTGCTCGCCAAGGCAGTAGCCGGCGAGGCCGATGTACCCTTCTTCTCCATGTCCGGTTCCGACTTCGTGGAGATGTTCGTAGGTGTAGGCGCCAGCCGTGTGCGCGACTTGTTCCGCCAAGCCAAGGAGAAAGCCCCCTGTATCATCTTTATAGATGAGATAGATGCCGTGGGACGTGCCCGTGGTAAGGGCGGTGCCATGGGGGGTAACGATGAACGTGAAAATACACTAAACCAGTTGCTTACCGAGATGGACGGCTTTGGCACCAACAGCGGTGTCATCATTCTGGCAGCCACTAACCGTGTAGATGTGCTCGACAAAGCCCTGCTGCGTGCCGGACGTTTCGACCGTCAGATTCACGTAGACCTGCCCGACTTGAACGAACGTAAGGAGGTGTTCAAGGTACACCTGGCACCCGTAAAGATAGACGATTCCATAGATATAGATTTGTTGGCACGTCAAACCCCCGGTTTCTCCGGAGCCGACATTGCCAATGTCTGCAACGAGGCGGCTTTGATTGCTGCCCGTCACTCCAAGGAAGCGGTAGGCAAGGACGATTTCATGGCAGCCATAGACCGAATCATAGGTGGTTTGGAGAAGAAGAACAAGGTGATGACCAACGAAGAGAAGCACGCCATAGCCGTTCACGAGGCGGGACATGCCACCATCTCTTGGTTCCTTCGCTATGCCAACCCGTTGATTAAGGTAACCATCGTACCGAGAGGTCGTTCACTGGGTGCTGCCTGGTATCTGCCCGAGGATCGACAGATTTCCACCAAGGAGCAGATGCTCGATGAGATGTGTGCAACCCTGGGTGGACGAGCAGCCGAGGAGGTATTCCTGGGACATATCTCCAGCGGTGCGGTCAACGACCTGGAGCGTGTCACCAAGCAGAGCTACGGTATGGTAGCCTATATGGGTATGGGTACATCCCTCCCCAACCTCTGCTACTATAATCAGGACGAATACTCCTTCACCAAACCCTACTCCGAAGCAACGGCACAAGAGATAGATGCCGAGGTGAAGACAATGATAAACACCCAGTACGCACGTGCCAAGGCACTGCTCCAGGAGAAGAAAGAAGGTCACGCACAGTTGGCTAAACTCTTGGAAGAGCGCGAGGTAATCTTTGCAGAAGACGTAGAGAAAATCTTTGGCAAGCGTCCATGGGCAAGTCGCACAGAGGAACTTATGTCCATGAACGAGGAGAAAGCATCCAGCGAGGAAACAACCGGTACCGGCACCGAGTCAACGACCGAGGAGTCATCCTCAGAAACGAAGGAGGCATAAACCCATGGGAGCAAAGAAGAAGAACCTTGTGGTACGCACCCTTACGGGTATAGCCTTTGTCGCCATCATGGTACTAGGCATAGAGTGGTCGCACGTCAGCTTCATGCTGTTGTTCCTACTCATCACCGCCCTCTCCGTGTGGGAGTTTACCGGACTAATGAGCACCAATAGTGAGGTGAACCGAATGATAACCACCGTTTCCGGAGCTTATCTTTTCCTGGCATTCTCCTCCTATATCTCCAAGATTATGCCGGGCGTGGTCTTTGTACCCTACGTCCTCTCGCTCATCTATCTGTTGGTAGAAGAGTTGTTCCTAAAGCGTGCCAATCCCGTGCAAAACTGGATAGTAGCGTTAGCCTCCCACCTCTACATAGCCTTACCCTTCTCCCTGTTGAGCTGTTTGGTATTCAATGTAGACCCCGTGGACGGTTCCACCGTATATGTACCCGTGTTTGCGCTCTCCATCTTCGTTTTCCTTTGGTGCAACGATACCGGAGCCTATTGCGTAGGAACCCTGATAGGAAAGCACAAGATGTTTCCACGCATCTCTCCCGCCAAGAGTTGGGAAGGCACAGCCGGTGGAGCAGTGGTAGCCGTGTTATGTTCCTACCTTATATATAAATATACGCACGTATCCACCCCGTTGGTATGGGGCGGGTTGGCACTGGTAGTAGTCATCTTCGGCACCCTGGGCGATTTGGTAGAATCACAACTCAAGCGCACCCTCGGCATAAAGGACTCCGGCAACATACTGCCCGGTCACGGAGGCATACTGGATCGCTTCGATAGCAGTTTGCTCGCCATCCCCGCAGCCGTATGTTACCTCCACGTAGTAACGTATTACTTCTAGAAGGATACATCCCTCTATAAAAAAGTTCGTCCGCTCATAAAAGGAACTCCCTTATGAGCGGACGAACTTTTTTTTCGATACCTAAATTATCTATATTTTCCCTCCTCTTTATCCTCCAGCATAGAGCAATACGACGTATAACGGCTTGCAGCTATGCGATGCTCCTCCACCGCCTTCAATACCGCACAACCCGGTTCATGCGTATGCGTACAACCCGCACCAAAGCGACACTCCGACGACAGTTCGAAAATCTCACGGAAGTAGTGGCCCACCTCCTCACGGTCAATATCAAACGTACCGAACCCCTTTATACCCGGAGTATCAATAATATAACCACCGAAAGGAAGATCGAACATCTCACTGAACGTCGTCGTATGCATACCTGTATCATGAACCGACGAAATAGCCGCCGTCTTCACGTTAATATCCGGAATAAGACGATTGATAAGCGTAGACTTACCCACACCCGAATGCCCCGACAGCAACGTCACCTTATCCCTCAGCAACGCCTCCACACGGTCGCACCCCAGTCCCGTCTCCGCAGAAATCTCCAAGCAATCGTACCCTATGCCCTCATACAAGCCACGCACCAACTCCAAGTAGTGCAACTCCTCCGGCGAATAGCAATCCACCTTATTAAATAATAGCACCACCGGCACACGATACGCCTCCGCCGATGCCAGGAAACGATCGATAAACGTCGTAGACGTCTCCGGATGCGCCAATGTAACAATCAAGAACGCCTGATCCAAGTTAGCAGCCAGGATATGGCTCTGCTTCGACAAATTGCTCGATTTGCGTACGATATAGTTTTTACGGTCCTCTATCGCCTCGATAAACGCCGTACCCTCCCGGTTACAAATAATGGAAACCCGGTCGCCAACGGCCACCGGGTTTGTACTGCGTATCCCTTTCAACCGAAAGTTACCCTTTATCTTACACTCAATAACGGCACCATCCTCATCTCTCTTCACTGAGTACCAGCTGCCCGTGTTTTTGATAACAAGTCCCTTCACGTTCAGTCTCCCGGGTTAAACGGTCATAATCTCCTTATCCTTAGCGGCAAGCAGTTCATCCACACGCTTAATATACTTATCGTGAATCTTCTGCAGCTTCTCCTCGGCATCCTTCTGCAAGTCCTCGCTCAGACCCTCCTTCACCGCTTTCTTCAGTTTATCAATACCATCGCGACGCGCATTACGCACGCTCACCTTCGCCGTTTCGCCCTCCTTGTTGCACTGCTTGGACAGCTGTTTACGACGCTCCTCGGTGAGAGGCGGAATACCCAAGCGGATAATCTCACCGTTATTCTCCGGCATGATACCCACCTCGCTATCGATGATAGCCTTCTCGATTACCTTGAACATATTCTTATCCCAAGGCTTAATGACGATACTACGCGCATCCGGAGTAGTCAGTGCCGCCACGTTGTTCAGCGGAACCATGCTACCGTAGGAATCCACGCGGATACCATCCAGAATTTTTACACTGGCCTTTCCGGCACGAATGTGAGAGAGTGCCTCATCGAGGTACATCACTGCCATCTCCATTTTCTCTTCGCTTTCAGCGAGACAAGTCTTTACATCTATCATAAGATTACTCCTTGATTTATGATTTATACGTCTGTTTACTATATATCAAACAAAAGTAGTGTTTTTATCTGTTTACACCAATCTTTTCGTCAAAATTTTCCCGAAAAATAGCTATTTTTAGACTTTTCCATGCTTTTCTTTTGTTAAAACAGCAATTTTTGTATATCTTTGTCCACGAAATGTGTGCCTCACGGCGCACCACCCTAAAAACAAGTAACGGAATACATTAACGCATCATCTTCATGAAAAATGAATGAGAAGATATTGGAACGGTTAACCCGTTTGGAACCCATCTCCCTCGAAGAGATGTCCTCTATTCGACTGATGAATCGAATAGACAGTAAATTCGTGACCAATAAGGCGAAGCTTCTGCAACTCCTAGACCTGGTGCAAGGCAAATACTATGTTCAGAAAATAGACGACAAAGTAATAGCCTCCTACAAGACCATCTATTGGGACACCAACGAGCACCGCTTCTTCACGGAGCATCGCGACGGATGCGCCCCACGTTATAAGGTACGCGTTCGCACCTACCTGGACTCCAACATCACCTTCCTGGAAGTGAAGAAGAAAGACAACCACGGACGCACCAAGAAGAAACGCATCGACGTAGAAGGGCAGGAAGCCATAAAGCAGTATCAACAGTGGATAATAGCCCACGGCGATGACCCCGTAGGCGACTACAAGGAAGCCACCACGCCCCAGGAACGTACCGAACTCTTCCTACAGCAGCGTGCCCACGTGCATCTGCGCGGACTGGAACCCTGCTTGCAGAACCGCTTCCACCGTATCACACTGGTAAACAAGGCTAAGACAGAACGCCTCACCATAGACTTCGACGTCTGTTTCGACAATTTCGAAACCGGAGAACACTCCGAAACCGGCGACCTTGTCATTGTAGAACTCAAGCGAGACGGCAATGTCTTTTCCCCCGTGAAAGCCCTCCTGCGCCAGCTACGCATACACCCATCCGGCTTCAGCAAGTACTGCATAGGCACCGTGCTCACCAACCGATGGTTGAAGCAAAACAACTTCAAACCCAAAATCACCCGACTCCGGAAACTCACCACCGGCTTTGGTGAAGCCACCCCGCAGGAAGCTACACAAGAATGAACTTTAAGACAAATAAAAACAAACAATAAATATGGAATCTTTGCAACAGCCCGTATGGGCAACAA
>CAYOKO010000081.1:0-9220 GCA_964404555.1 uncultured Bacteroidaceae bacterium
AATACTCTTGTTAATCTTTAACTGTCTCATATTCTTGTTTCAAATAGGATGCAAAGTTACTTCAATTTCGGGTGAGAACAAAATTCGGCACCCTGTTTTTTGGATTTTTTATTATCCTTTCAGATACTATATGCTCTTTTGTTGACATTCCGGCGGGTCTTTGCCTTGCGAAACGTCATCCCTTACTATATATATACGAAAAAACGGGGAAAATATTTGCTCAATCGGCAAAAAAAGTATTAATTTGCACGATTTTTCGTTTGGAAAGGATTATGAACTCTATGGAACTCTTTACTACTACCCTGCCGTGTGGCTTGCGGGTGGTGCAGTCTACATCGCCTACGGATGTGGTTTACTGCGGCTTTTTTATCAATGCGGGTACTCGCGATGAACGGGAGGAGGAGAATGGTATTGCTCACTTCTGCGAACATCTTTCGTTCAAGGGTACGCATCGTCGACGTTCGTGGCACATCTTGAACCGCCTGGAACAGGTAGGGGGCGATTTGAATGCTTATACAAACAAGGAGGAGACAGTGTATCATGCGGCGGTGCTGAAGGAGCATTATGCGCGTGCTATCGACTTGCTGGCGGATATCGTGTGGCACAGTACGTTTCCGCAGAGGGAGCTGGAGAAGGAGCGTGAGGTGGTGCAGGATGAGATTGCGCTGTATCAGGATAGTCCGTCGGAGTTGATATTCGATGATTTCGAGAATCTTATCTTCTCGGGAAATGCGCTGGGGCGCAACATCCTAGGTACGCCGGAGACGCTGAACCGCTTCCGGAGCGAGGATGCGTGGAGCTTCTGCCACCGTTACTACACGCCGGAGAATATGGTGTTCTTCTTCTTAGGTAATGTGCCGCACAAGTTGGTGGTGCGGGCACTGGAGAGGGCTATAAACCGGGAGCCGCTGGAACATACGGGGTTGTGTGGGGGACGTACAATGCCTACGCTGTACACGCCGCAGCGGGTGGAGATGAACAAGGATACGCACCAAGCGCATGTGTTGCTAGGCAATCGCTGCTACAGTGCGTACGATGATCGTCGCATAGGGTTGTATCTGCTGAGCAACATCCTGGGTGGCCCGGGCATGAATTCACGTCTCAATGTATCGTTGCGAGAGAAGCGGGGACTGGTGTACACGGCAGAGAGTAACCATACGTTCTATACGGATACGGGGGCGTTTTGCATCTATTTCGGTTGCGATGCGGAGGATGTAAACCGTTGTTTGCACCTTACGCACAAGGAGTTGCAGAAGATGCGCGAAATGCCGCTTACTTCCATGCAACTGGATGCTGCCAAGCGCCAGATAAAGGGGCAGATAGGTGTGTCGCTCGATAACTTGGAATCGCAGGCACTCACACTGGGTAAAAGCTTCCTACGCTATGGGCGGGGAAGGGATGTTAAGAAGTTGTATAGTCAAATAGATGCTCTTACTTCCAGGGAGTTGCAGGATATTGCCAACGAGATTCTGGACGAGGATAAGATGACGTGCATCGTGTATAAGTAGGGTGGAAACAGGTGATTTTTGAGCATTTTTATACAATTCTACAAAAATTCGTCTTCTATTCCATGTTTTTTGCGTACCTTTGTGGCAACAAATATGTGAAAAGGAAAAAGTACTCTAAGAAAATGAAGCGAATCTGCGTTCTATACCTTATCTGTCTAATGGGTATGACTAAAGGTATGTCTCAGCAAATTGTTGGGACACTGGTCGACTCGGATACCAACGAACCCCTTGTGGGCGTGGCTGTGAATGTATCCGGTACTGCAACCGGTACTATAACCGATAATAGTGGCTATTTCTCCATCCGTTCTTCTGCCGGGAAGGGTATTGTGAAGTTCTCTTATCTGGGTTACAAGGATATGGAGGTGCCTGTCTACCTTCATAAAAGTGAAAAAACAGACTTAGGATATATTGGTTTGGTGGAGGAGGGTATCCGATACAAGGATGTTATTATCACCTCGCAGATGGGTCTGTCGCGCAAAACGCCGGTGGCGATGAGCAATGTGACGGAGGGACAGATAGAGGAACGTCTTGGCAACCAGGAGTTCCCGGAAATATTGAAGAGTACGCCGGGTGTCTATGCGTCCAAGGTGGGCGGTGGATACGGAGATTCCAAGTTGAATATGCGTGGTTTCCAGAGTGCCAATGTGGCGGTAATGGTGAACGGGGTGCCGATGAACGATATGGAATGGGGTACTCTCTACTGGAGCAACTGGGCGGGACTGAGCGATGTGACGCGCATCATGCAGACACAGCGTGGACTGGGTGCCGGCAAGTTGTCTTCGCCTTCCGTGGGTGGTACGGTGAATATCATTACCAAAACAACCGACCAGGAGCGTGGCGGTAGCGTGAGCTACGGCGTGGGCAACGATGGATTCAACGAAATAACCCTTTCGGTGTCTACCGGACTGAGCAAAAACGGTTGGTGTGCCACCTTCCTGGGGGGTAAGAAGTGGGGCGATGGTTATGTGCAGGGTACTAACTTTGAGGGATATAACTATTTCTTGGCTATCTCCAAACAGTTCCGAAGCTCTGTTCTTTCACTGACGGCGTTCGGTGCACCACAACACCACAACCAGCGCAATGCCAACGATGGCTTGTCTATAGCGGAGTGGGACAATGTAAAGAACTATATGGGGGGAAAGAGTCAGTATCGCTACAACCCTACGTATGGTTTCGACCGGAATGGACAGCGACGCACATCAAGCTACAATCAGTATCACAAACCGCAAATCTCTCTGAATTATCAGTGGCAGATAAACGAGAAGTCTTCATTGAGTACATCACTCTACACCTCCATAGGTCGGGGTTACGGCTATAGCGGTCAGGGATATAACTATTCTTATGCCAACAGTTGGTATGGTGCGTCTTACGGTAAGTTGCTTTACAACTTCCGCAATGCCGACGGTACCTTTGCGTACGACCAAGTACAGGCTTTGAACGAGCAGAACAAGACGAGCGATAGCGATTATAACGGTTCCTTAATGGTAATGACCAAGAGTGTGAATAACCACAATTGGTACGGTTTGGTGTCCAACTATACCAACCGGGTGGCAGACAACTGGACAGTGAACGGAGGTATCGATATGCGCTACTACAAGGGTACGCATACTTATGTGATAACCGACCTCTACAACGGTGATTACTTTGTGGATTACCGTTACCGCAGCACGGTGTTGGCTTCGAGAAACTCCAAGGCGAACGATCCGAACTGGGTGTACGAGAAGTTGGGCGTGGGCGATGTTATAGGGCGCGACTACGATAACTTCGTGATGCAGGAGGGTGTATTCGCACAGGCGGAGTACGACAGTCATAAGAAGTTGACGGCTTTTGCGTCCGGTTCACTTTCCAATTGTAGCTATTGGCGTTACGACCGCTACTACTACGATGAGGAGCACGCCCGTTCCAAGACAAAGAACTATCTAGGCTACTCTGCCAAGGCGGGTGCCAATGTTAATATAGACCGACACAATAATGTGTTTGCCAATGTAGGTGTTATTAGTCGTGCTCCGTTCTGCGGTGGTGCCGTATTCCCTATGTACCTGATAAGTAACGAGATAAACAATAACGCCATCAACGAAAAGGTGGTTTCCCTTGAACTGGGATACGGTTTCCGCAACCGCTGGCTTACGGCAAATGTAAACGCCTACTATACCAAATGGTTGGACAGAACCATGGTGAAGTCGGGCGAATACACCAACGCCGAAGGACTTACAGACTACTACATAGCCAATATGTCGGGTGTGAATGCCAAGCACATGGGTGTGGAGGTGGACGTTACGGCACGCCCCACCAAGCAGTTGGAGATTCACGGTATGTTGTCACTAGGCAACTGGAAATGGGATAGCAATGCTATTGCCTACTTCTACAACTCGGAGGGTCAACCCCTTGCCGACCTCAAGGGAACACTGGCTTCCGGTCAAGGTGCTGCCGACCATGCCAAGTTCAACTTGAACCAAAAGGGCATACACGTGGGCGGTTCTCCGCAAACCACAGCATCGCTCGGTCTGCGTTATAAATTCGAAAACAACATCAGCGTAGGTGCCGACTACTTCTACTATGCACGCAACTATACCGATTATACCTTTAGCGGTAGCGGTATGAGTGCCAACGGCGAATTCAACCTGGCAGAGCCTTGGAAATTACCGGATGCCGGACAGGTAGACCTCAACGCCAACTATCGATTCAAAATAGGAACCTGTCGTGCTGTGCTGTATGGCAACGTACAGAACCTATTCAACAACGAATATTTAACAGAAGCTTATTATAACGGAACCAAGAACACCCGTGACGACGTCTACCGTTGTTACTACTCCTTTGGGCGGACTTATTCCGTGAAACTTAAAATCATTTTTTAGCAAATAAAGAAAGATTCTATGCGCTACTTTAGAACATGGATTTTAACGATACTCAGCATATTCTGTGTCAACACATTGATGGCACAGGTAGAGCCGGAGAAGACAATTGTGATTGTCAGCTCCTACAATCCTGAGGTCAAGAACATAAAAGAAAATGTAGAGGAATTCGGAAAAGAATACACCCGACTGGGAGGCAAATTCACGGTTGCACTGGAGAACATGAACTGCCGAAACCTTTCGGAGTGTCTGGAATGGAAGAACCGATTGTGGGAGTTGCTGGAGAAATACTATCGCAACAACCAGCAACCGGCACTAGTCATTCTGCTGGGCAACGAGGCGAACTCCACCTATTTTTCTCTGCCGCAAAAGGAACTCAAGAAGACTCCGGTTATGATAGGTATGCGCAGTCGCGATATCTCTCTCCTACCAAAGGGAGAGGAATATCGCGACTCCAGCTATCTACCTGCATCACTGGACATTCTGGAAGACTTCAAGGACTACAACATTGTAGGCGGTAGGGTTTATAAATTCGATATTGAACACAACTTGGAATTGGTGAAACGATTCTATCCCAAGTGCGATTCCCTGGTGTTCTTGTCGGACAACACGTTTGGCGGTCTCACCATGAAAGCATTCTTTGCCAACGAGATGAAGAGATTTCCGAAGTACAACGTGGAGTATATAGACGGACGATTCGAGTCCTTCATAAACGTAAACGGTCGCATCGGCAAGATGTCAACCAACAAGGTATTAATGGTAGGTACGTGGCGTATAGACTGTACGGAAGGTTATGCGCTACAAAACACCACATATACGCTTGCCATGAGCAACCCGGAGTTACCCGCCGTGAGCCTTACGGGCATAGGTATGGGGCACTGGACACTGGGAACCTGCTCCCCTCAATACAAGCTTGTGGGTAAGTTTCTGGCAAAACAAGCCTACAGATACCTTCGGGATGGCAAGCCTAAGAAGGTAGACATATTGGAGGATTCCTACACATTCGACTATCAGAAGCTGACGGAATTGGGACTTACACTGGCGAAATTTCCATACCGCTACGAGACGATAAACAAGCCTACAAGTTTTCTGGAGGAACATCAGTACACCATTCTTGCAGCAGCTATGGTGGTTTTCCTACTGTCTCTCGGTTTGATGGTATCCTTGTACTATATGAATATGTACCGCAACCTACAGTCCGACCTCATGATAAAAAGTGCGGAACTGGTGAAGGCACGCGATAAGGCAGAGGAGGCGAGCAACATGAAGTCTACATTTATCGCAAACATGAGTCACGAGATTCGTACACCGCTGAATGCAATTGTGGGATTCTCACAGATAATCACTACGCCGGAAATGGAGATTACGGAGGAGGAGCGTAAGGAGTTTAGCGACCTTATCATGATGAATAGCAACCTCTTGCTGAACCTAGTAAACGATATTCTGGACCTCTCCAAGATGGATGCGGGCAAGATGACATACTCGCTTGCACCGGTAGACATTGTGGATTTATGTACCATGGCGGCAAATTCGGCTAAGTCGGACTTGAAAGCGGGCGTAGAGATTTTTACAGATATGCCGAGCGGCTCCATCACGATAACGACGGATAAGCAACGTTTGTTGCAGGTGATGACAAACCTCCTGAGCAACGCCAAGAAGTGTACGGAGGTGGGTAGCATCACGGTGAAGGTATCGAAGTGTCGTGCAGACGGTACGCCTATTAGCAATCATAAGGCTGCAAATTTCGTATCGGTAAGCGTATCGGATACGGGTTGTGGTATCCCGCCGGAGAAAGCAGAGCAGGTGTTTGCCCGTTTCAAGAAGTTGGATAGTTTCCGTCAGGGTACGGGTTTAGGATTGTCCATCACACGTACCATTGTGGAGCAATTGGGTGGTCGCATCTGGGTGGACACCAACTATACACTGGGGGCACGTTTCGTGTTTACACACCCCATCCATGCAGTGATTAAGGAGTAAAAGGGATAACGTTTATCTCACCGAATCGCGCAACACAAGGATACTCTCCGGTCCCATATTGAACAATAAATCTACAATACTAAGATTGGGGAGAAACTCGAAACGTTGCTGAAAAGTTTGGTAATAGGACTTCGGCACAAAACCGGAGATGGGGGCATCGTAATGCTTGTTTGACAGAACGGTACGCATATCCAAGAGCTGCGGAGCCTCCGTAGCGGTATCGCTGCCTACCTCGCCATACCCTGTGGTACACTGTATCTCTCGTTCCAAACCTATGAGTTTGCATACAAGCTGCACCAACTCCATATTATAATCGTATAGGAAAGTAAATTTCCTCTCGTAGAACGGGAGGAAATCGTCTATGTAATACTCAAAGAACGGACTATTGCGGTAGGCACTGTCCAGCGCATTGAGGTGCAGATGGCGCCAGTTACCATGATCGGAGATGCGAATGTCGCACATAGCACATTTGGGCGTATCGTATCGTTCTATAGGAACAGTAAGCGGAAGTACGCCATTGGGACTCGCTATGACACAACGGTTTCTACAAGTCTGCTTTTGGTAATGGTCATGCCCCTCTATCCACACTTTAGAGTGCGAATAGAGCTGTGCAAACCATCCCACGGAGGGCAAGTATGCCGAGGGTAATAATACGTCCACCGGGTTTTTACTTTATATTATCTACAATATTGAACAAGCGCTTCCAACGAATTCCGCCATTGAAAATGCTACGATCCGGGTCAAGGGAGAGCCAAATAAACTTAGGCTTACCTACTATATGATCCTCGGGAACAAAACCCCAATAGCGGCTGTCGGCACTGTTGTGACGGTTGTCACCCATCATCCAGTAGTAATCCAACTTAAAGGTATAACTCTTCGCCACCTCGCCGTTGATGAGAATCGTTCCATCCTCCTTCACCTGGAGGTCATTGCGCTCGTAATTCTTGATACAACGCTCGTAGAGAGGCAACGTAGAGAGAATATCCGGAGCCGTAAGATCCAGCGTCATACCCTTTTTAGGGATAAGAATAGGGCCGTAGTTATCGCGCGTCCAGCCGGTCTTTATGTTATGTGGATAAAGTCCTTCACTCACCGCACGGTTGTCACGTTCTACACTCTCCACCAAGTCAGTACGAGCCTTCAACGCCTTGTATGCAGCCTGAGTCAGCGGCATATATCCGGTCTGCATCAACTGCGTCAAGGACTCCTGACTGATGCCCTGGTCGTGCAACCAATCCTCGTCCTCCTCACTCACAAAGCGATTCTTGAGAGTCACCTTATAATCATACTGAACATTGTCCGGCTCCTTATTCGCCTTACCGTCCAGATAAACAATACCATTCTTAATCTGCAACGTCTGCCCCGGCAACCCCACGCAACGCTTTACGTAGCATTCGCGACGGTCGGTAGGACGATAACCTATCCCCCAGAACTCGCTGTTATTCTGCACCATATAGTCGCGACCGGCCTTATAGAACAAATCGTAAAGTTGTCGCTGTTGCAGAACCGTAAGCGAATCTATCACCGGAAAGTTTTCTCCCCAAGATTCACGATAGATACTCTCACCGTAGAGATAACAGAGAGTATAGTAGTCCTGGTTCTGATACGCCGGATTCACCAAGATGGAGTCTCCACTCGGGTAATTGAACACCACAATATCATTGAGTTCCACATCACCCAAACCACGCACACGGCGATACTCCCAGTGCGGCCACTCGCTGTAACTCTTACAGTTAAGCACCGGAATAGTGTGCTGCGTAAGCGGAAGTGTCAGCGGCGTTTCCGGGATGCGGGGACCATAGCTCACCTTGCTCACACAGAGGTAATCGCCCACCAACAAGCTCTTTTCCAGAGAGGAAGAAGGGATAACAAAGTTTTGGAAGAAGTAGAGATTCAGGAAGTAAATCACCACGAGAGCAAACACAATAGCATCTACCCAACTCATGATGAAGCGACCGGAATCACTCTCCATATCCTTCCACCAACCCCAGTTTATCTTGTGACTAATGTATAGGTCGTATATAAAAGGTACTACCAACAATCCCCACCAACTCTCCACCCAGAGGAGGAAGAGCAGATACAAGACGCTTACAACCCCGAACTTGACCCACTGTTTGGGTTTCTCGCCATGTTTCTTCTTACGGTTTTCCGTTGCCATAAAGAGGTAAGCTATTAAAAGTCAAACATATCACTCATGGTAAGCAAACCATGGTGCTGTGCAGTGTACTCAGCCGCCAAGACAGCTCCCAGAGCGAAGCCCTTACGGTTGTGGGCATCGTGAGTGATGGTAATGCAATCTGCCTCGCTGTTGTAAGTGATAGAGTGTATGCCCGGCACCTCATCGCGACGAACGCAGTCTATCTCCAACTCCTCGGGATGCTTATGCTCCGTAGGAGTTACCGTGCCATCGGCATTATGCAAAGTTCCACGCACCCACTCCTGTTTGCGATCCATCTGCTTCAAGATGTTCTCTGCCAAGGTGATAGCAGTACCGCTGGGAGCATCCAACTTATGTACGTGGTGTACCTCTTCCATCTTTACATCATACTCCGGAAAACGATTCATCAGCTTTGCCAAATAGGTGTTTACCGCACTAAAGATAGCTACACCTAGACTAAAGTTACTACTCCAAAAGAGCGTCTGTCCCTCCTCCTCGCAAAGGCGCTTCACATCGTCACCATGCTCCTTCATCCATCCGGTACTACCGCTCACCACCTTCACATTGTGCTTAAAGGCACGCAAATAATTACCGTATGCCACGGTGGGAGCAGTGAACTCAATGGCAACATCTGCCGATGCAAATGCCGGACTATCGAAGTCCTCCGTATTATCAATATCGATGATGCAAACAATTTCATGTCCGCGACTCAGGGCAATCTGCTC
>CAYOKO010000082.1:0-8831 GCA_964404555.1 uncultured Bacteroidaceae bacterium
GCAAAAGTACGAAAAAAATCTCAAACGAAGAACATTCTCTCCCTTTTTCTATACATAGAGAAGGGTAAATTGCCTTATTTTCTGTTAAAAATACACTCTTTTCGTAACAAAAGGAACATTTTATAGTGTAAAATTGAAGAAAGTAATGTATATTTGCAGAGTATTTGCGACCGATAGAGACGCAAGAGTTACTATACTAAAATTAATTTGACACTAAAGACATTACGATATATGGCAAACCACAATCACCTTGTAATCATGGCAGGCGGCATAGGAAGTCGCTTTTGGCCTATGAGCACCCCCGAGTGCCCCAAGCAGTTTATAGATGTGTTGGGATGCGGGCGTTCACTGATTCAGCTTACGGTCGATCGCTTCGAGGGCATCTGCCCCCCGGAGAATGTTTGGATTGTAACCTCGGCTAACTACCAACAGATTGTGCATGAACAGTTGCCGAACGTGCCGCTGAGCAACATTCTGCTGGAACCCTGCCGTCGCAACACGGCACCGTGTGTGGCGTATGTAAGTTGGCGCATCAAGTCGGTGGATAGAGAAGCAAATATTGTGGTATCGCCCAGCGATGCTATCGTAATGAACGTAAAGGAGTTCCAGCGTGTTATAGAGGGAGCCTTGAAGTTTACGGCAGAGTCGGACGGCATCCTGACACTGGGTATGAAACCTACACGCCCGGAGACAGGCTATGGATACATACAGGGTGACTTGAGTGTGGCATCGGCTCGCAACAAGGAGATTTTCCGTGTAGATGCGTTCCGCGAGAAACCCGACCTGGCAACGGCTAAGAAGTACGTACAAGCAAACAACTACTTCTGGAATGCAGGTATCTTTATCTGGAACGTGCATACCATTGTAAATGCCTTCCGTGTGTACGAGCCAAGCCTTGCAGAGATTTTCGAGGGGCTGAACAATGTGTACGGCACCGACAAGGAGCAAGCGGCTATCAACGAGGTGTTCCCCACGTGCAACAACATCTCCGTGGACTATGCCATCATGGAGAAAGCCGAAGAGATTTTCGTCTTCCCGGCAGAATTCGGTTGGAGCGACCTAGGGTCATGGGGTTCGCTGCATGAACACATCGAGCTGGATATGTACAACAATGCCATTATAGGAAACAACGTAAAGGTATTCGAATCACACAACTGCATGATTCACACCTCACAGGAAAAGAAAGTGGTAGTACAGGGTCTGGACGGCTACATCGTGGCAGAGAAGGACAACACACTGCTCATCTGCAAACTGGAGGAGGAACAACGCATCAAGCAGTTCAGCGAGGAGTAGGAACCCCCAAAAAGAAAAAGATTTAGACCTAAATATTCTTAATGCGGGCAGACAGTTGTGAAACCATCTGCCCGCGCTCTTTGTTGTATGTGTATGGAAATACGCACACACTTTGCCGACAGCACACTGGAAACCATTCGCACAGTACTGTTGCACCTAGGCATCCCCTACTCCGACCTGAAGTGGGTGGACATACTCTTCTATCTACTGTTCCTCATCCTGGCATCGCACGCCACAGGATACATCGTAGGAAAATTGCTCACATGGAGCTATCCACTGTGGAGCCGACAGCGTTTTACCCGCTTTCTAAGCCGAGAACAAATCACCCCGTTTGCCCGACTGCTACCACCGGTAATCATAGTACTCTTCCTCCCCTTCGCCTTTACGGGAAGCAGCGGAGCACTTATGATGATGGAACGAATGGCCAACATATACCTTATTATAATAGCAACCCTACAAGTCAACAAGATTCTAGCCAACGTACACGGCGTACTCAACGGATTCCTGGCACAACTAGGGCAAATCATCCTGGTATTTATCGCCGCCATCGTATGCATCTCCATCCTCATAAACCGCTCCCCCATCAGCCTCTTTACCGGGCTGGGAGCCTTTGCAGCCGTACTATTACTGGTATTCAAAGACACACTACTAGGATTTGTAGCAGGCGTATTCCTCACAAAAGACGACATGGTGCGCCCCGGCGACTGGATAGAAGTAGCCGGAAGCAGCATCAACGGCATAGTAGAAGACATATCGCTCACCACCGTAAAAGTACGCAACCTGGACAATACCCTAGTAACCATCCCCCCTTACACCCTACTCACAGGCACCTTCATCAACTGGCGCGCCATGAAAGAAGCCGGCACACGCAGAATCCTCTTCTCCCTCACCATACGCCCGGACTCCATTGTAGAATGCACAACGGAAATGCTGGAAAGCATGAAGATGCAATACCCCGTGATACGAGCCTATGCCGAAGCAGAAGACGTAGCCACGGAAGAACGTGGCAACGGCTACCTAGCAACAAACCTGGGACTCATTCGCCTATGCATGACCCACCTCTTGACCCACCATCCACTGATAGAAGAAAAGGAACGCCTCATGGTGTACACCCTCCCACCCAACACCTACGGCATCCCCCTACAAGTGTACGCCTTCACCACACTCACCAAGTGGGAACCCTACGAAAGCCTCCTCTCATCCCTCCTGGCAGAGTTCGTACTCATGACCCACCGTTTCCACCTCCGCGTATTCCAACCACAAGGAGAATACACAACGAACTGAAACTCTCGGAATTCATCCTTAAAATAGAACGGTTCGTCTAAAAACTCGAACGACAAACAAAGATTTCCGTTAAAATGTTTGTGAGTAGCATCAAAAAACCGTACCTTTGCAGGCGAATAAAAAAGTTATATTTATAGGAAAAAGATGAATAAGAAGTTTTTTAAATACACGCTTGTAGCTGCGCTTCTCTGCGTAGGCGGAAACCAAGCAGCAACAGCACAAAGTTTGAGTAGCGTACTCAAGAACGTGGCAACAGCAGCCGTATCAAGCAATTCCACCGTTAGCTCACTGACATCAGCAGTAACCAACTTGATTGGAACCAGCACCGTATCGGAATCCAGCATCAAGGGAACATGGAAATACAGCCAGCCGGCAGTAGCCTTCGAGTCCGAAGACGTTATCACCTCCGTAGGAGGAGCCGTCCTGGCACCCAAGGTAGAGAAGAAGATGTTGTCAGCCATGACAAAAGTTGGCTTCAAGGCAGGTAAATCTACCATAACCTTCAACAGCGACAACACCTTCACCTGCAGCTACGGCTCCACCACCGGTAGCGGAACATACTCCATCTCCGGTTCCACCATCACACTTACCTCCACCCTCACCGGTGTAAGTGTATCCGGAAACGTAAAGCTCTCCGGCAGCGAACTGCAGATTACGTTCACGGCAAGCAAGTTGCTCGCCTTCATGAACACACTGGCAAGCAAGGCAAGTACAACTACTACAAGCCAGATTGCAACTGTAACCTCACTCGTTAAGAACGTAAAGGGTATACAGATTGGTATGAAGTTCACAAAATAGAGATACAAGTTTTTCTAAGTTTTTTCATTTTGATTGGGGCATCTTACTCGTGATGGGTAGGATGCTTTTTTTATAGCATTTTATTTGCTCCATTCAAACTTTTTTCCGAACTTCGCAGCATGAAACAAACTCTTCTATACACCATGGCACTGCTACTCCTCCCCCTACAAGGAATAGCACAACACAGCGAAGTATCCTCCCCACACATACGCACGCTGCAACTCACCGTCAACAACAACGCCCTGCTAGCCCCCGTCCTCACCCTGGGCAGTGCCGACTATCTACGCATTGAGTTCGACGACATGACCCCGGAATACCATCGCTACATCTACCGACTCACCCACTGCAATGCCGACTGGACACCCTCGCAAGAAATCTTCGAAAGCGACTACATGGAAGGATTCAACAATCGTCCCCTGGAAGACTACGAAAAGTCGCTGAACACCACCACCCTATACACCCACTACACACTCACACTGCCCAACGAAGACATACGCATGAAAATCTCCGGCAACTACCAAGTAGAAGTATTCTACGACGAAAGCGGACAAGACACCGACACACCCCTGCTCACGGCACGCTTCAGCATCGTAGAACCACGACTAAGCGTCATGGCAAGCATGAGCACCAACACAGACATAGACTTCAACCGCTCACACCAGCAAATGGACATCAACATAGGCTATGCCGGATGGACCGTCATGAACCCCGACCAAGAACTCAAGACAGTAGTAATGCAAAACCGCCGACTGGACAACGCCGTCTACAACCCCAAGCCCACCTTCCGCAACGGCAACGGACTGGTCTATCAACACTGCCGAGACCTCATCTTCCCCGCCGGGAATGAATATCACAAGTTCGAGCTACGCGACGTACACGTAACCTCCATGGGTGTCAACGAGATACAATGGGTAGAGCCCTACTATCACGCCATACTGTTCCCCATAGAGCAAGCCAAGAACTACGTCTACACCGAAGACCAGAACGGACTCTTCTATGTACGCAACGACAACGGAGAGAGTGCCACAACAAGCGAATACGTGGTATTCCACTTCTTCCTCATAGCCCCCGAGCTTACAGGAGGAGACGTGTACATAGAAGGAGGATGCACACAGAATCGCCTCCTGCCCGAGTACAAGATGGAGTACAATCGCGAAGGAGGCTACTACCAAGCAGACATACTCCTCAAGCAAGGCTACTACAACTACCGGTACCTATACGTTCCCTCCGGAGAAACTGTGGGTCAAACAGCTCCTACGGAGGGCGATTTCTTCCAGACGGAAAACGAGTACAGCATCCTGGTGTATCATCGCAAACCGAGCGAACGATACGACCGACTGGTGGGGTATCGCACGTTTCGCTACACGTACAACAAATAACTATTGCTGCAACGTAATCACCACACGACGATTGTAGGGATAAGGCGACAACTTATCCACCCCACCATCGCCCTTCACCACAATGTGCGAACGCGAAACCCCCATCTTCTCCAGCTCGGCAGCAACCGTTTCGGCACGCGCCAAGCTGAGACGTTGGTTATACTCCGACGAACCCGTATTGCTATCCGCATAACCGTTAAGCACAAGCGTACAATGATTCTCGGTCGCCATCTTAGCTATGGCAGCAAGGTTCACAAGATCCTTTCTAGAAGCAATCTCGGCAGAATTAAGGTTGAAAAAGATTGATTGAGCCGGCATAAGCGCAATTGTTTTTCCATGCGACTTACCCGGAGGCGGCGGCGTAGCATTCATAGCCTGCTGGAGTTGCCCCACAAGCGCATCGTTCTGCGCCTGGCAGTCCGCCAACTGCTGCGCACAAGCAGCCGACTGTGCCGCGGTGAGAGCCACGAGAGCATCCACATCGGGCGTGTTACGGAATCCACGAGTAGGTAGGTTATAGGTCAAGGAGATGGTAGCACCCAGAAGTTTGTCGAATCCACGACGCTGAGTGGTTAAGTTGTCAAACGTCTTGTTAAGCATGGCAATAGAAAGCTCCAAATCGAGGCTGAAAGCCTGCCCCAACTGGAAACGGTTGATGAGTCCACCGTTGAAACCCATCCCCCAAGCATGGTCCAAATCGAACACATGATAAGCCCCCGCACCCACATAAGGTATAAGGTGATACACACGACCCGGAGAATATCCGCCTATCATATTCAAGAGGTCGAAGAGAGCATCGGCATGGAGATAGAAGTACTGGAAATCGTCGGTATCATGATGCGACACCTGCTTACTCCAGATACCATCAGCCCCCACACGCAAAGCAAGCCCCGGAGTAAACTGCTTCCCCACGGCAACCGACAGGGTAGGCGTCATGCGATCGCCAAAGGAAGCATCCCCCTTGGGCGTACCATAGATAACCTGTGCACCACCGCCCACGGATAAGAACCAATTGGACCAGAAGGAGTTGGTAGAGACACTGTAGCGAGATGCGGGAACCTCCACAACCTCTACGGCAGTCTCCTGCGCCACAGCAGCGGTAAAGCTGCCCACGAGGGCGAGTGTCAAGAATAACTGTTTCATATCGTAATCATTTTAAATAGAATTAAACAAAACCATAACACACGAACAGGGAGAATTGTTCGCACTACAAGAAATCCACCAACTGCACCTGCAACCGTTGACGAGTAAAGAAGATGCGACTCTTCACCGTACCCAGCGGCAACTCCAGACGGTCGGCAATCTCACGATACTTAAAGCCCGCCACGTGCATAGAGAAAGGAATGCGATACTCCACAGGAAGCCCATGGAGGACACGACGTATCTCCTTGAGGTCGTAAGTCTCCTCCGTAACACGGCTACAAAGATCGCGCGGAGTGTTTATCTGGTACTGATTCTCGGAGCGATCCACATAAGTACGATCGCGCGTATATCTACGATAGTTATTAATGAAGATGTTGCGCATGATGGTGTACATCCATCCGCGGAAGTTGGTATCATCGGCAAATTTCGACTCATTATCGAGAGCCTTCAAGAAAGTCTCCTGGAGCAAGTCATTAGCCTCCTCCGCATCGCACGTCAACTTAATAGCAAAACGCATCAGCTCATTCTGGATCTCCAGCAATTGATTCTGGAATTTTATTGCACACATATTTTCGATAGGTTAAAATTAGTGGTGCAATATTACAAGGATTCCTCGTGAGCAAGAACCGATTTTTTGACAAAAAGAGCATCAAGTTTTGTCGATTTACCGTTTCATCCCGCTATTTTACGCATTTTCGGGCGATGACGGGGGAATTTTGACAAGACCATTTCCCTACCCTAACTGCATAAAATAGCCCAATTTATAGAGTTGGAACAAAAGCAACGACGGAGTATCACCCAGAAGATTTCGTCGCAGCATCCTCTCCGAAATACGAAAAAGATATTTACATACCGACTGCAATCCCATACCCTGCAGACGCAGTGCAAGAGCAGAAACGGCAACCCCCATCCGTCGTTCCCGCGACATATTATGAAGCCCCCGGAGCGCCACCTCCGTCTTGTCCAGGAAGACAGCATTCGGCTCCAGTCCCATGTGGATAAGCGGATTGTCAATGTGCAACACCTCCACCCCACGCCTACAAAACTCCATCCCCAAGAGCGTATCCTCATGACCATACTCCTTGCACTCGGAATCGAACCCCGTGGCGAGAAGCAGCTCACGCTCCACCATCACATTGAAAGTCGTAAACCAACGATAAGGATTCCGCCTACGCATCTCCACCGTACGCTTCCTGTCGGCAGCCCGCTCGTAGCGGAAGCGCAACGACACCGCAGGCGACGGACACTCCGGCACATTACAAAGTCCCCCTATCACCACCGGCGCCTTACCCGCAGCAGCAAGATAATCGGCTATGAAGGTAGGACGGCAGACCTTCGCATCGCTATCCATCAGCAACACATAGTCGTATCGGCAACGAGCTATGAGACGGTTACGTATCACCGCCCTACCATAGTTTGTACGCTCCTCTATCAGCGTAGTGTGCGAAAGATGATTAATGGCACGGTTGGCCACCACCGTCTCACGCAACGGAGAACAATCGTCCGCCACCAGGATTTCGTAAGCAACCCCACACTCCTCCAACTGGTTATGAAGCGTTGTAACCAGTTCCACACACACATAATTATAGGTAGGTATTATAATGGATATCATTTCTTTTGCTTTTAGGGTACGAAGTTACGTAAAAAATTTGTATTTTTGCATAAGAAAAAAAGAAAAATATATGGCAAAACCGTTAGCAGAAAGAATGCGACCTACCTGTCTGCAAGAGTACATAGGTCAGAAACACCTCGTAGGCGAAGGCGCAGTCCTGCGTCAGATGATTGAATCCAAGCACGTATCATCGTTCATTCTCTGGGGACCTCCGGGAGTGGGCAAGACCACATTGGCACAGATTGTAGCCCAGCAACTGGAGGTACCGTTCTACACGCTAAGTGCCGTAACAAGCGGTGTGAAAGAGGTACGCGAGGTGATAGAACGAGCCAAGGACAACTCCCTCTTTGCCACCGTAGGCACCCCCATCCTCTTCATCGACGAGATTCACCGCTTCAGCAAATCGCAGCAGGACTCACTCCTGGGAGCAGTGGAACAAGGCATAGTAACGCTGATAGGAGCCACCACGGAGAATCCATCCTTCGAAGTGATACGTCCCTTGCTGTCCCGTTGTCAGCTGTACGTACTCAAGAGTCTGGAGGAGAGCGACCTACTGGAGCTTATCCAGCGAGCCATCACCACCGACATCTACCTAAAAGAGAAGAACATAGAACTGCAAGAAAAGGATGCCCTACTGCAATACTGCGGTGGCGATGCACGTAAGTTGCTCAACATATTGGAGCTGATTGTAGAGGCCGAAAACAGCAATCGGGTGGTGATAACCAACGAATTGGTATCCCGTCGCCTGCAACAGAACCCCATGGCCTACGACAAGAACGGTGAGATGCACTACGATATCATCTCGGCATTTATAAAGAGCATACGAGGCAGCGACCCCAACGGAGCCATCTATTGGTTGGCCCGACTGATAGAAGGAGGTGAGGACCCCACGTTCATAGCTCGCAGACTAGTGATTTCGGCAGCAGAGGATATAGGTTTGGCAAACCCCAACGCCCTACTCCTGGCAAATGCAGCATTCGATGCCGTGAATAAGTTGGGTTGGCCGGAAGGACGCATACCACTGGCCGAGGCGACCATTTACCTAGCGACATCGGCAAAGAGTAATTCGGCCTACAACGCCATAAACAAAGCCATCTCCGTAGTGCAGTCCACGGGCAATCTTCCGGTTCCCATGCACCTACGCAATGCCCCCACAAAGATGATGAAGGATCTAGGTTATGGTCTAGACTACAAGTATCCGCACGACTACCCCAACCATTACGTTCCACAACAATATATGCCGGATGCTCTACAGGGTCAATCCCTGTGGGAACCGCAGCCCAACCCCATGGAACTTAACATAAAGGAGAAGTGGGAGAAAA
>CAYOKO010000083.1:0-8807 GCA_964404555.1 uncultured Bacteroidaceae bacterium
AGAGCGAGGCTTCCCGCTAAAAGGAATAGCCTCGCTCTATTTTTCTAGAATATGCGAAATTTCAGCATATAAACACATCTACATCAACAATGTAGGAAGTTCGGGGATTTACTACTTTGCATTCAAAATGATATTTGCAATCTCCGTAATATCGGCTACGGTGATTTCCTCGTCTCCGTTTACATCGGCTTGCTTATTGTCGGTTGTGCCGTTCAAGATGATGCCGGCTACCTCGGTGATGTCGGCTACGGATACTTCGCCGTCGGCATTGACATCGCCTACCAGTGCCTCGGAGGTGAGTCCTGCCAACTGAGCTACTTGTTCGGAGGTGAGGGCGTAGTTGTAGATGCGGAAATCGTTCAACATTCCTTTGAATAAGGGGTCACTCTCGAAAAGACTGCGACCTACGTAGCAGAGGTACGGACGAACATCCGTTGGACGCAAGGTGATGCTTGTGGATTGTACTACTTGTTCACCGTTGACGTAGAGCGTTACAGCCTCATCGCTTATGGTTACGGCTACATGGCTCCACTTATTGTAGGAGAGGGCGGTACCGTCCAAGTACTGCTCGCTGCCTCCGTTCTTTATAGCATAACGTATCTTGGTGCTGCCACCACGGGTGGTGAGGAACATATAGGCATCGGTGCTGTTGCCGAAGTCGAAGATGCGTTGCCAATTGCTGGTACTACGTGGACGTACCCATGTAGCAATGGTCAATGATGAATGGTTGGCTACACCCTGCGGGAGCTGGATGAAGTCGTTGCTACCATCGAGTGAGAGGCAACCGTCTTCGCCCAAGTTACCGGTATCGAAGGTGGCATCGTAGACGGCGGCATGGTTGGCTTGTTCGCTAAGATCCTCCGTGCTGTTGTCCTCGAAGGTGTAGCGTGCTATGATGCTTGGTTCTCCGGTAGAGGCTGCTGTTACCACGTCGGTGTATTCGGAGAGGTTCTGACTGTAGTCCACTGCCTTGAGGCGATAGCTATACTTTACACCATCCGTCACGGTGTTGTCGATGAAAGCGGAATCGTTTACCTGGCGGGCTATCATGTAATAGGTGTCGTCCCCCTCCTTGGCACGATAGATGTTTACGCCTTGCAGGTCTTCGTCGGCAGGTTGCTTCCATTCCAGACGGATGGAGGCTGCTTGTGCTGTTGCCTTGAGGGCGGTGGGGGCTGCGGGAGCTACCTTATTATATTGGTAACCTGCCGGAACAAGACGCCACAATTGATTTAGGTCGCCGGTGAAGGCGGTCTGCACGATGACGGCTCCGGCGGTATTGGTCTTGGAGGTGACTGCGAGACAGAGGTTGCTGTGGGCGTTGCGGATGGCAAACCATCCATCGCCTTGATAGTCGAAGAACCAACGCTCGTTATTGCCTACGTCTCCTGCATAGAGGATGATGTTGGTACGGTCGTAGGACCAGTTGAGAACATCGGGCAGGTAGCTGCTGTTGGCGTGGTTGCGGATGACGTAGTAACTGAAGTCGTCGCCGCAGGTGGATTCTATTTGGGCGATATCCCATTGCTGATAGGTTTGCTGCTCGGTACCCTTCTTGCGATAGCTGTCTTGTACCAGATTGGCTCCGTTGCTGAAGGTGCCGTCCTTTACGCTGAGGTACTTACCGCTGTATCCGTTGACAATGGAGAAGGTTCCTTCGACAGCGGGTTGGGGGTCTTCACCGTAGGTAATCAGGCGGGTAACTTCGGCATTGGTCTGTCCGTTCCGGTAGCTGCCGGACTTACCGCCGGGGAGCTCTACCACATATTCATAGGTAGGACCGTAACCGTCTACAAATACCGGAAACTCATTGGTGGTGAGAAAACGATAGTTGGTGGCTACTGCCTGACGCTCGGAGGTTCCGCCGAAGAGGCGTATCTTACCGTCGGTCTTACGATACACGGCGGCAGAGGTCCAGTTGTCGCGGTGTTCGGCATAGGCTAAGCGGTCGCCGTTGCAGGCTTGCACAAATTCGCCGCGGCTCAGTCCGGCATCGCCCCACCAGATGGCGGTTTGCAGTCCGTACTCCGCTCCTACCATTGCCTCCATGGTGTTGTGAACCTCGTCGGCGGTGGCGTGCTTACCGTCGGCACGTACTTGGGTAAAGAACTTGGCATAGTTGTCGAAGGTTCCGGCAAGTTGATGGGTGTTTCCTTCGTCGATGTTGTCCTTCAGTACATTGTACCAGGTGAGTGCTTGGTCGCAGTTTAGGGTGTTACCACCGCAGATGCGAATGTCGTCGAAGGATGAAAGGGTACGAAGCGACTTACAGATGTTTAGGAAGTCGGTAGAGGTTCCTTGTCCCCATCCGTAGTCGGGTTCGTTATAGGGGGATACGCTTACCACCTCATAGCCTGCATCTTGGTAGGCTTGGCGGTAGATATCCAACATGGTGGCCCAGCGGTCGGGGTCGTATTTTCCATTGGGTTTAAACCAGTCGTCTACGTACCCAGAGGTTGCTCCGGTTGGGTCGGCAGGGTCGCTGTTGAGCATCAACTTGAAGCTCGTTGCACCCTCGGTTTTGGCACGTTTTATGGCGGTGAGACGTTGTTTGAAGCAGGTCTGCTGGTACGTACTCATCTCGCCCGATGACATATCTGCCGCCGGCTGGAAGGAGGTGCGGATAACTTTTACGTTCTCGCCTTTCATAAAACGTGTTCCGCGCTGTATGTTGCTTTCGCTTATCCAGGCGACATCAAGTCCCCATTCCAAGGGGAATTTCTGTCCTTCGTCGAAGACATTGTACAAGACCGTGCGTTGCGGTGTAACCCACGGTTTAAGATAATCACTCGTTCCCGACACGGTGGTACGGGCACTCAGCGTTTCGGCCATCGCAGCCAGAACGGCTGTCAGAAATAAGGTTTTCTTCATTACTTTATTGTTGTTTTGTTTATAATCTTCTGTTTTTGGGCGAAAGGACATACACTATACAATAATATATAGGTTCGGGGGCGTCTTATGCAATACGCCCCCCGAGTCTATTCATTATTTCTGATCGTAAGCGTGCTTAGGATAGTCTACGGTATAGTGCAAACCGCGACTCTCCTTGCGCTCTATCGCCTGACGGGTGATGAGGTAGCCTACATTAATCATATTACGCAACTCGCAAATGTCACGGGTGGCCTTTACACGCTTAAAGAGTTCCTCGGTCTCCTCGTAGAGCAGGTCCAGACGGGTCCATGCACGGTGCAGACGCAGGTCGCTACGAACAATACCTACGTAGTTGCTCATAATCTGACCAACCTCCTTCATGTCTTGTGCTATGAGCACCTTCTCCTCGTTGCTCATGGTACCCTCATCGTTCCACTCCGGTACCTGTGTATTGAACTGATAGTTGTCTATCACCTCCAATGAATGCTTTGCCGCAGCGTCGGCATATACAACTGCCTCAATCAAAGAGTTACTAGCCAAACGGTTACCGCCGTGCAAACCGGTGCAGCTGCACTCGCCCACGGCATAGAGACGGTGGATGCTGCTCTCGCCGTTCAAGTCTACTTTAACACCACCGCACATATAGTGAGCACAGGGAACTACCGGAATGTACTGCGTGGTGATGTCGATACCGATGCTCAAGCACTTGGCATAGATGTTGGGGAAGTGGTGTTTGGTCTCCTCCGGATCCTTGTGTGTAACATCCAGACAAACATGATCTAATCCATGAATCTTCATCTCACGGTCTATGGCACGAGCGACAATATCGCGCGGAGCGAGGCTCAATCGCTTGTCGTACTTCTGCATGAACTCCTCGCCGTTGGGTAGGCGCAAGATGCCGCCGTAACCGCGCATTGCCTCGGTAATGAGGTATGCCGGATGACGCTCTGCCGGGTTGAACAGTGCCGTGGGGTGGAACTGTACGAACTCCATACCCTCTACGATTCCCTTGGCACGATATACCATAGCGATGCCGTCGCCGGTAGCGATGTTGGGGTTGGTGGTGGTGGCATATACCGCACCCGTACCACCGGTAGCAATCAAGGTGACACGGCTCAAGAAGGTATCTACCTTACCGGTATCCGGATCCAGGACGTAAGCGCCGTAGCACTCTATGTTGTCCATGTGGCGGTTCACCTCCTTGCCCAAGTGGTGCTGGGTGATGACTTCAACGGCAAAATGATTTTCCAATACCGTAATATTCGGATCCTTGCGTACAGCCTCTATAAGACCACGCTGAATCTCGAAGCCCGTATCGTCGGCATGGTGCAGGATACGAAACTCGGAGTGACCGCCCTCACGATGGAGGTCGAAGTTACCTTTTTCGTTCTTATCGAAGTTGACACCCCAGCGAACCAAGTCGGCAATACCTGCCGGTCCGCCCTCGACTACCTGCTTAACGGCAGCCGGGTCGCTGATGTAATCGCCCGCCACCATGGTGTCGTGGATGTGCTTTTCGAAGTTGTCTACCTCTAAATTGGTCACAGAAGCAACGCCGCCCTGTGCCTTTGCCGTGTTAGCCTCATCGATGGTTGTTTTACATACAAGGGCTACTTTTCCCTTGCCGGATTGGGATACTTTGAGGGCGTAGCTCATACCTGCTACACCGGACCCAATTACGAGAAAATCAAATTTTCGTATCATTGTAGTTCTCTTTATTTCTTTGTAACTTTCTGCAAACTTACTTAAAAAAGTGGGTTTATCCTACAAGATTATTCGATTTTTTCATTTTTTTATTGTAACTTGCGCCAAATTTCGCAAGACTAGTGGTAAGAATGATACATAAACGCACTTTTCGGGGTAGATTTGAACGCACAAAATTGTACGTTTGTTTGCTGCCAACTATGTTGGTGGCGGCGTATCTTTTTTGGATTCGTCAGCCGCTGCCGGGACTCATTGTGGTGGGGGTGGCGGTGCTGCAAATGGAGAAGCTGTTGCACACGGAGTATGTCATAGCCGACCGACAGCTGTTTCTCTTGAACGGTAGGTTCGCTGCGCAAACGGTCCTGGAGGTGGACAAGATAAAAAAGATTGAAATCTGTCGACCTACCTGGATGGGTCTGAAACGGGGAGACTGTGTGTTGCTCACTACCGAGAACAACAAAAGCTATCTGCTGACACCGGAGAACCCGGAGGAGTTCTGCCGCACCTTGCTGAAAAGACAACAGACTACGAAAGAAGAAGAAGCATGAAAAAAAAGATAGATTTACTACGTTTCCTGCCAGCGAAACGATTACATTCACCGGAACGATTACAGTGTAGATGGATACTCCTCTTATTATCGGTGCTAATGCCTTTTCACGCTATGGCGCAGGAGGAGATGGTAGATACAACAGAAGTAGATGCCGACGTAGCGGAGATTGACGACAGTGCAAGCATCTCTCAAAGTATCAACGCTTTAATAGAGAAGAGTTCCTTTACATCGACCAGTCAACTGGGAATAGCGGTGTACGACCTCACCGACGACCGTTCCCTCTACGAATACAACGCCAACCAGGCACTCCGACCCGCCTCAACACAAAAGTTGTTGACTGCCATCACGTTTCTGGATTCTCGCGGTGCCGGATATACCTTCAAGACACGTATCTACAACACCGGAGTCGTCACCGACTCTATCCTCTACGGCAATATCTACATAAAGGGTGGCATGGATCCGGTAGTGAGCAACAACGATATCAACAATATGGTACGCTCCTTCCGCAATGCCGGTATAAAACGCATAGAGGGTGAGGTCTATGCCGATGTCTCCTTTAAGGATACACTGAAGTGGGGCAAAGGATGGTGCTGGGACGATGATAACCCTACCCTATCTCCCCTACTCACCAATCGACGTAGGGATTTTATGCCTTTGTTTATCAACGCACTGCTCCAAGATAGTCTGATAACGGCAAGCGAATATCGCATAGGGAATGTGCCCAAGGAAGCGGAACAGCTCATACTCTGCGAACACACCGCTGCCGATGTGCTGGGTCCCATGATGAAGAAGAGTGATAACCTCTATGCCGAGTCCATGCTCTATCAACTCTGTCGACAAGAGCACGCTAACTACCCATCGGCTGAGAAATCGCTGGCGTACGTGGAGAAACTCGCCGGGAGGTTGGATTGCAACACTCGCAAGATACACTTTGCCGATGGATGCGGTCTGTCACTCTACAACCATACGACCGCTGCCACCGAGGTTGCATTTCTGCGTTATGCCTACAGACACGGAGATATCTTCAACGCCCTCTACCCCGCCCTCCCCATTGCCGGAGTGGACGGTACGCTCAAGAAGCGTATGACGCACGGAACCGCCTACAATAATGTACACGCCAAAACCGGAACGCTCTACAGCGTAAGCAGCTTGGCAGGATATGCTACGGCAAAGAACGGACACGTATTGTGTTTCTGCATAATCAACCAGGGAATACTGAAAAGTGATGCCGGAAAGGATTTTCAGGACAAAGTTTGTCAGATTCTAACGCGTTAATTTGGTAGTTGGGAAAAAAGGTAGTACTTTTGCACTCCAACGACACATTATATATAAATATACCCCCGAAGCGGAGTGTCTAAAAACAACAAATAAGAAAGAATATAACAATAAAGATACAATGAATTTTGTAGAAGAATTGAAATGGAGAGGCATGATTCATACAATGATGCCCGGAACAGAAGAGTTACTGGAGAAGGAACAGGTAACAGCCTACGTGGGTATTGACCCCACCGCCGACTCCCTGCACATAGGTCACTTGTGCGGTGTCATGATGCTGCGTCACTTCCAGCGCTGCGGTCACAAACCGCTGGCTCTGATTGGCGGTGCTACCGGTATGATTGGCGACCCCTCCGGTAAGAGCCAGGAGCGTAACTTGCTCGACGAGGAGACACTGGCACACAACGTTAAGTGCATAAAGGCTCAGTTGGAGCGTTTCCTGGACTTCGACAGCGATGCGCCCAACAAGGCTGAGTTGGTAAACAACTACGACTGGATGAAGGACTTCACCTTCCTCGACTTTGCACGCGACATTGGTAAACACATCACCGTAAACTATATGATGGCTAAGGAGAGTGTACAGAAGCGCCTCAACGGTGAGGCTCGCGACGGTCTTTCCTTCACGGAGTTTACCTACCAACTGCTGCAGGGATACGATTTCTACTACCTGCACAAGCATAAGAACTGTAAGCTACAGATGGGTGGTGCCGACCAGTGGGGTAACATCACTACCGGTTCCGAGTTGATTCGTCGTATGGGTGGCGAACAGTGTTATGCGCTTACTTGTCCGCTCATCACCAAGAGCGACGGTAAGAAGTTCGGCAAGACCGAGCAGGGTAACATCTGGCTGGATCGCAACTATACCACTCCTTACACGTTCTACCAGTTCTGGTTGAACGTAGCAGATGAGGATGCAAAGAAGTATATCAAAATCTTCACATCTCTCGACAAGGAGACCATCGATGCCCTGATTGCCGAGCACGATGAGGATCCGGGTCGCCGCGTACTACAGAAGCGTCTGGCAAAGGAGGTTACCATCATGGTTCATTCCGAAGAAGACTACAATACCGCTGTGGAAGCAAGCAACATTCTCTTTGGTAAAGCTACCAAGGAAAACTTGTTGAAACTGGACGAAGCTACTCTGTTGGCAGTTCTCCAGGGTGTACCCCAGTATGAGGTGCCCGCAAGTTTGTTTGCCGGCGAGGGAGTAAAGGCCGTCGATTTGGCAGCCGAGCACACCAAATGTTTTGCCAGCAAGGGCGAAATGCGTAAGTTGACCCAAGGCGGTGGTGTATCTATTAATAAGGAGAAGTTGGCAGCCTTCGACCAGCCTGTTACCGAAAAAGATTTGCTCGACGGTAAGTATATTCTGCTGCAACAAGGCAAGAAAAAGTACTTCCTTATCATAGCAAAGTAAAAAAATATGCGAAAAGATTTGGCAGTCTCAAAAAACTGCCGTATCTTTGCATCGCATTTCCGAATGGAGTGCGAGGCTTGGACTATGGTGTAATGGTAACACTACAGGTTTTGGTTCTGTCATTCCTGGTTCGAATCCAGGTAGTCCAACTAAGCTTTATACATCGTTATTGACAAATGCGAAGCAGATTTGCTTCGCATTTGTCGTTTATTACAATCTGCCATGAAGGGGGTCTCTATCTGCATATTCTTGCATATTTATTACGTATTTGTGCAGTTCCTACACCATACCGCCTCTATAAACCCGAAAAAGTAACATATTCAATGCATTTATTTCCATATATTCTATACAACATACGAGATATTTTCGTAATTTTGTAGCCGATTAAAGTATATTTATACAAAGAAATGGGAAATATGGGAAACAAGAACAGCCGACTGACCGCCATAAAGTTGATTATATCATCCAACCAAATAAGAAGTCAGGAAGAGTTGTTGCAAGAATTGGACAAGGCAGGATTCGCTGTTACACAAGCTACCCTCTCACGCGACTTAAAGCAGTTGAAGGTGGCAAAAGCCAGCAGCATGGATGGCAGCTATATGTATGTATTGCCAAACAACACCATGTATAAGCGCGTGGTGGACACACACGAATCTATCCCCAACATGATGTTGCACACCGGCTTTGTATCGCTCGATTTCTCCGGCAACCTGGCTGTGATGAAGACTCGCCCGGGGTATGCCAGCAGTATGGCATACGATATTGACAATGCCGAGATACGAGATATTCTTGGAACCATAGCCGGAGACGATACCATACTCATGGTGCTCACCGAGGATGCTAGCCGCGACCGTGTGCGACAGGCACTCCTGCACGTTATCCCGGATCTGAGATAATTGGAATAGAGAATAAAATCATATTAATATATAAAAGACAGTAAAGTTTAGGGTAAGTACAAAAATGAACGAAATAGAAGTACTGGTTGCCGAC
>CAYOKO010000084.1:0-8790 GCA_964404555.1 uncultured Bacteroidaceae bacterium
TTAACAAGTGAAGGGTCACAATAGTCCCTCTACCCCTCTAAAAGTTGTTTTTCCCAAAATACCCTTCAAGCCATTCATTTTCGTTGTATTCATCTGATTGTACACCTGTTACGAGTGAAGACTCACCATTCACTTACCCTTCATTTTTATGCGCCTCCCCTTCACCCCCGCATTTATTAAGAAATCCTTACCCTTCATACTGCTTGATATTGTGCGTTTTAAATCATACCCTTCACAGTTCTTTTACGTACCGATACGATTACTGTAAAAATAACAGCTATTACTAATAATTATTCGCAATAAAGTAGTCTAAACGAGAAATTTGAATGAAGGGTAAATGAAGGGTAGCCCTTCACTCATAACAACCACACAGCCAACAAAATACAACGAGAATGAAGGGCGTGAAGGGTATTTCGGAAAAAGTTCCTTCAGAGGAGGTGTGAAGGCTCTCAAAGCACCACAAAACACCCTTCACTCAAGTAAAATTCGCAAGTCTCATCTTGCAAATCGGCTACGCTTATATTTTTACCTTTTTCTCCTTTCCGCTATACGTTACAGACACCGGAGCAGCGCCCGGAATGCGAACCTGGAAAGTACGAGTAGCAAGCATTCCGGGATAAGTTCCCTTACGCTTACCCATCGTGAGCGTATGCGACTTCTCGTTCCATGCGATAGGAATCTCCGTGTAAGCACCCTGCTGATAACCGTAGCCATCCCCCTCATCCTCGTAGAGCGTGAAGGAAGCATCGGCACCGGGATAGACCTGTAGCGTGATGTTGTCCCATGACTTCTCGTTGCTGTACTGCAAGTCCTGACCTACGGGAAGAATGCTACCGGCCTTTACGTAGAGCGGAGAGTGAGCTATGGGTGCATCGGCAGACAACTCTTGACCACCCGTGTATTTCTCATCGGTCCAGAAGTCGTACCAGTCGGCACCCTTGGGAAGATATACCGTATAACGCTTCTTTGCGCTCCAATCGACCGCAGAGGAAGAAGTCTCGCCCTCACCCTGCTGATTGTTCCAACCTGTCATGGCATCGGTCTTAACAATCTTTTCTTGCGTGTAGAGCGGGTCGGTAACCGGACATACCAGTAGGCTGTGACCAAACATAAACTCCTTGCCATTGTCCCAGGTCTCGGGGTCGTCCTTGAAATCCATGACCAAGGCACGCATAAAGGAATCGTCGTGACGACTCACCTGCCAACTCAAACTGTAGATGTAGGGCAAAAGACGATAACGCATCTTTACCGTGTTGACCAGCGCATCGTAGATGGAGTCGCCGGGGTTGCCGTAGTAGTAGAGTTCACGATAGGCGTCGGTGCCGTGACTGCGCATCATGGGGCAGAAAAGACCGAACTGCATCCAGCGAACATACAACTCCTGAAACTGCGGATTGCGAGTGGCTGAATTAGCCCCTTGAGTGTTGTAGGCACCGGCAAAGAAACCGCCGATATCGGTGTTGACATTGGGATTGGCGGTTAGGGTATGATTCAAGCAGAGAGGTACTTGCTTACGGAAAGAATCCCATGAACTACCTACATCACCACTCCAAGTGTTGGCTCCGTAACGTTGCTGTCCGGCAAAGAAGGAACGGGTGAGTATGAAGACACGCTTCTCCTTGTCCTCCGCACGCTGATGCTGATCCACACCCCCTACCGTCATAAAGGGGAAGAGGTTGCGCACGGAACGATAGGAACCGGCAGAACATTTTTCATCCAAATCGGCCTCTTTGAAACTGTGATGGTCGGGGTCGGTTGAGTCCATCCACCATCCGTCTACCCCCATCTTGTGCATCTTGGAGAGGTACTTCCAGTAGATGTCGCGAGCATCGGGAGAGTAGCAGTCGTAGACCTTTACTCCGGAGGGATAGTCCATGCGGGGCGGCCAGAAGCTGAGTCCGGACTGAGGCCAGGTTTGGAAGTCGAAGAGTAGTCCCTTGTCGTTCAGCTCCTTGTATTGCAGCGTCTGCGGACCGAAGCTCGCCCATATACTGATGGTGAAGTGTGCGTGCCGGTTGTGTACCTCGTCTATCATCTGTTGCGGACGAGAGAACTCTTCGTTGAGGAAGTCCATGGCGTTCCAGGTGTAGTTGCTGCCCCAGTATTGCCAGTCCTGTATAATGCCGTCGAAGGGGATGTGCTTTTCGCGGTAGGTGCGTACTACGTCTAGAAGCTCTTGCTGCGATTTGTATCGTTCACGACTTTGATGAAATCCGTAGGTCCAGAGGGGAAGCATGGGAACCTCGCCGGTGAGGTAACGCATCTGCTTTATCACGCCATCGGCATCGCCGCCGTACATAAAGTAGTAATCTACCTTCTGCCCCACTTCCGACTCCAGCGAGAGTACGCCATCGTCCTCGAGTTGGGTGGGGGAATAGTTGTCCCAATAGATGCCGTATCCCTTGATACTTTGGAAGAAATGAGTGTAGTCTTCCAGATTGGACTGGAGCATACGGCGATGCTCGCCTCGCTGCGACATCTTGCCGTTCTGCAACATACCTACGCCATAGATGGGTTCGTCTACATCGAGCGCAAAGGACTGCTTCACCTTGTATCTACCTTCGTCTATCCCGGAGGTGATGGGGGTGAAAGCGCAGGCTCCCTCCTGCAAGAGACAGGTGCCGTCGGGGCGTTCAAAGCGTACGGTGTGGGCGGCATCGTCTATGCGCACTACGAGTTGGGAGGTGGTGTAGATGCGTTGATGGGTGTCGGGGGTGGTGAGTTTCACCTTTACCGATTCGGGGGTGGCGATGACCACACGCGATGCTTCGCCGGGTACGGAGGTGTTTTCCGGTGTCTTTACTACGTGAACTACGCCGGGCTTGAGCCAGGAGATTTTCACATTTTGTGCGCTGCCGGGTTGTGCCAACAGGACACTGAGACACCACAGCATTTTCATTTGATTGTACGATTTCATGTTTCTATTTGTTGATTAACGGCTGCAAAGATAACAATTTTTTCGATTATTCTTAAAAGTATCTTACGGATTTCAACATTTGTGTAAAAAAATTGTGTACCTTTGCAACCGATACCAACAAACAACTATCAAATGAAATCTATTCTAACCGCCATGGGCCTCGCGACCATGACAGCCGTTTCGGCACAACAACATATAGACATATCGGGTACGTGGACGCTGCCGGACGGGACTTCCGTGACGCTGCCGGGTTCTACGCTTACCAATAATTGGGGGGATGATGTTACGGTGAATACTCGCTGGACGGGTAGTCTCTACGATTCTTCGTATTACTATAACCCGTATATGGCGAAATTCCGCACGCAGGAGAACCTGAAGTTTCCGTTTTTTCTTACACCCAAGAAGCATTTTGTGGGTGAGGTGCAGTATAATCGCTCGGTTTTTATAGGCAAGGAGCACAAGGGGGAGCGGGTGTTGCTCTTCCTGGAGCGACCGCATATAGAGACTACCTTGTATGTGAACGGGCAGTTGGCCGGACGGGATTCTTCGCTGAGTGTGCCGCACTGCTTCGACATTACTCCTTATATAATATACAACAAGGAGAACCAACTCTCCATAAAGGTGTACAACGGCATAGAGAATGTGTGCGTGGGGCAGGATTCGCACAGCGTTACCGACCAGACGCAGGGCAACTGGAACGGCGTGGTGGGACGCATGGAGGTGCAGTTCCGTCCGCAGACGTACATCACCAATGTGCAGGTGTATCCGCAACTTAGCTCCCACACGCTTAAGGTGCAGGTGGAACAGAACATCGCCGGAAAGAAAGCACCCACCTTCCTGCTGGACGGCAAGGCGGTATCTCCTGTGGAGGCGGATATCCGGACGGGGGTGTATAGCATTCCTACCGGTGAGGACATCTCTCTTTGGAGTGAATTCACGCCCAACCTCCACACGCTTACCACCCTATTGGGAAAGGACACGGTGCAAACCTCCTTTGGTATGCGAGAGATACGGGTAGAGGGCAGACAGATTCTATGCAACGACCAACCCATCTGGCTACGCGGAACGGTGGAGAACTGCAACTTCCCGCTGACGGGTTTTCCGCCTACGGACGAGGCATCGTGGCGGGAGTTGTTCGAGAAGTGCAAGAGTTACGGCATCAACCATGTGCGTTTCCACTCCTACTGTCCGCCGGAGGCTGCCTTTGCAGCGGCAGACAAGGTGGGTATCTATCTGCAACCGGAGGGTCCTTCATGGCCGAACCATGGGGTGAAGTTGAAGAGTGGCATGACGATAGACCGGTATCTCCTGGAGGAGACACAGCGGATGGTGCGGGCGTATGGCAATCACCCCTCCTTCTGTATGCTGGCGGCGGGCAACGAACCGGCGGGCAACTGGGTGAAGTGGTGCCATGAGTTTGTGGACTACTGGCACGCTACGGGGGATAACCGTCGTATCTACTGCGCTGCTTCGGTGGGCGGTGGCTGGGCGTGGGATGCCAACAGCGATTACCATGTGAAGGGGGGTGCGCGCGGTCTGAACTGGGATCGCAGGGCGCCGCAGAGCAACGATGACTACTACGACCAACTGCTGCGTCCGCGCAACTTCACAACGGAGGGGGCGCCGAGTGCGGCACTGGCGGTGGATACTTTACCGGACGGTCGCACGGAACCGGTGTGCAATGCTCCGATTATTGCGCACGAACAGGGACAGTGGTGTGCTTTCCCGGACTTGAAGGAGCGTAGCCTTTACACGGGGGTGTACAAGGCGGGCAACTTCGATATCTTTGAGGACCTGCTGCAGCACAATAATATGGGCGACTTGGCGGATGCTTTCCTGGCGGCGAGCAGTAGATTGCAGAACTTGGCGTATAAGTATGAGATTGAACGTAATCTGCGTACGCGTGATTATGCCGGATTCCAACTGCTGGGGCTCAACGACTACAGTGGACAGGGTACGGCGCTGGTGGGTCCGCTCAATGTCTTCTGGAAGGAGAAGAGTTATAGTACACCTGCCGACCAAGCGGTGCTGAAGCACGCTTGTGCGCCGGTGGTGGCACTGGCTAAGTTGCCTAAGATGGTGTACACCACGGCGGATACCTTGAGGGTTCCGGTGGAGTTGTACAATGCTTCGGGGAGTGCGCTGCAGGCAACGCCGAGTTATACGTTGACGAGTACTTCGGCTACGGGCGAGGAGATTACGGTGAGCGGCGAACTTGGAAAGAGTACCTATTGCATAGATGTGCTCTACGAGGGGAAGCATCGCAACGAGGCTATGTGTGGCAAGACGGATTGCCGGACGAGTGCTGAGGAGAATGTTTCGGGATGCGAAATGCCTGCGAAGGATTTGGAGTACAAGTCGGTAGAGCGTACTCTGCCGGTGGGAAAGAACATAGACTTGGGTACCATTTGTATTCCGCTGAGTCTTTATAAAGAGGTGGAGGCTACGGGTATACCGCAGAAGGTTCGCTTGCAGGTGCAGGTGGCGGGGTACACGAACGAGTGGGATATTCACCTTTATCCGCAGCAGTTGGAGATGCCTAAGGTAGCGAAGGATATATACATTAGCGATACGCTGGACGCAAAGGCTATTCGCACGTTGAAACGAGGTGGTAAGGTGTTGCTCACGGCGGCGGGTAAGGTAACGTATGGCAGTGATGTGAAGCAGACGTATATGCCTATCTTCTGGAATACCAGTTGGTTTAAGATGCGTGCGCCGCATACCACGGGTTCTTACATCCGCAAAGAACATCCGTTGTTTGCACATTTCTGCACGGACGATTGGCAGGACACGCAGTGGTGGGAACTGGTGAACAAGGCGCAGGTGATGAACCTGGCGGAGTTTCCGGCGGAGTATCAGTCGCCGTTCCAGCCCATCGATACGTGGCATGTGAGTCGTAAGTTGGGTATGATTGTGGAAGCGAACGTCCTGGGGGGTAAGGTGCTCATGACGACGTTCGATATTACGAACCAGTTGGACCAGCGCATTGTGGCGCGTCAGTTGCGTGCCTCTATTTTGGCGTATATGCAGAGTGAACAGTTCGCTCCTTCCATCACGCTTCCTGTAGAGACGCTTCAACACCTATATACGGAACAGGCACCGGCGGTCAATATGTTTACCAAAGATGCTCCGGATGAATTGAAACCGAAAATCGTGAGATAAAACAAAGGGGGATGCTCGCTTGAGCATCCCCCCTTTTTGCTTTATCACGGAAGAATATCCTTTACTTCACCGCAATACACTCCACCTCTACGAGTGCCCCCTTAGGCAACTCACGAACCGCAACGGCGGAACGTGCCGGGAAAGGTGCGGTAAAAAACTCGGCATACACCTCGTTCATAGGAGCGAAGTTTGCCATATCGGACAGGAACACCGTAGTCTTCACCACGTGTGCAAGATCCGTTCCGGCAGCTTCCAGAATAGACTTTGCATTGGTAAGACTCTGGCGGGTTTGCTCCTTTATACCCCCTTCCGGGAAAGCGCCCGTGGCAGGGTCGAGTCCCAACTGACCGGAAGCAAACACAAATCCGTTTGCCTCTATCGCCTGACTGTATGGTCCAATAGCAGCAGGTGCATTTTCTGTGTGAATAGGTTTCATCTTCTCAGTGTTATTTGTTTATAATCTTATCTTTCGGCACGCATAGGATTGTGCAGGAAGTCATCGTATGCCAACTTCACGCCATCCTCCAATTCGGTCTTGTACGTCCAGCCCAACTTCTGCGCCTTGCTCACATCGAGCAACTTACGCGGTGTTCCGTTGGGACGAGTGGTATCCCACTTTATGGCACCCTCGTACCCCACCACCTTCGCAACCAACTCCGTCAGCTGCTTAATGGTAAGTTCCTTACCGGTACCGGCATTTACCGTCTCGTTGCCGCTGTAGTTGTTCATGAGGAACACACACAAGTTGGCAAGGTCGTCCACATAGAGGAACTCACGCAACGGACTACCGTCGCCCCAGCAAGTCACCTCCTTCAAGCCCGCCTCCTTAGCCTCGTGGAAACGACGAATCAACGCCGGCAACACGTGGGAGTGCTCGGGATGGTAGTTATCGTTCGGTCCATACAGGTTGGTAGGCATCACGCTGATGTAATCGGTACCATACTGGCGGTTCAAGAACTCACAATACTTCAGTCCGCTAATCTTTGCCAGTGCATACGCCTCGTTGGTCTTCTCCAACTCCGACGTCAGCAAGCAACTCTCCGGCATGGGCTGCGGAGCCATACGCGGATAGATGCAGGAGGAACCCAAGAACTCCAACTTTTTGCAACCGTTCTTCCATGCCGCATGGATAACGTTCATCTCCAGCATCATATTGTCGTACATGAAGTCTGCCAGCGCATTCTGGTTGGCAATGATACCACCCACCTTAGCCGCCGCCAGGAACACATACTCCGGAGCCTCCTTCGCAAAGAACTCGTTGACCGCCACCTGGTCGATAAGGTCCAGCTCCTTGTGCGTACGTGTAATAATATTGGTATAGCCCTGACGCTCCAACTCACGTACAATAGCGGAACCCACCATACCCCGGTGACCCGCTACATATATCTTAGCATTTTTTTCCATCATCTTACTTCACCAATCCTTTCTCGAGATACTCGGCAAGGTTAATACGCATTACGTCTGCCACATGCTCGGCAGCCACCTTCTCCATATCGTGCTTCACCATGAGCTGCACCAACTGCTCGAAAGAGGTAGTCTGCGGGTTCCAACCCAACTTCTCCTTCGCTTTGGTGGGGTCACCCCAGAGGTTCACCACATCGGTAGGACGATAGAAATCGGCACTAACCTCCACCAGGCAACGACCGGTCTTCACATCGTAACCCTTCTCGTCCATACCCTCGCCCTTGAACTCCAGCTCTATGCCGGCAGCCTTGAAGGCATGGTAACAGAACTCGCGCACGGAGTGCTGCTCACCCGTAGCTATCACGAAATCCTCCGGTGTATCGTTCTGGAGAATCAGCCACATACACTCTACATAATCCTTGGCATATCCCCAGTCGCGCAGAGAACTCAAGTTACCCAGATACAACTTCTCCTGTTTCCCCTGTGCTATGCGGGCAGCCGCCAACGTAATCTTACGTGTTACGAAGGTCTCGCCGCGACGCTCACTCTCATGGTTGAACAAGATACCGGAGCAGCAGAACATATTGTATGCCTCGCGATACTCCTTGATAATCCAGAATCCGTACAATTTTGCCACCGCATACGGAGAGTATGGGTGGAACGGAGTGTTCTCGTTCTGCGGAACCTCCTCTACCTTACCATACAACTCGGAGGTAGATGCCTGATAGATGCGGCAGGTAGTCTCCAACTTATTGGCACGCACCGCCTCCAGCACACGCAGTACACCCGTAGCATCTACATCTGCCGTGAATTCCGGCGAATCGAAAGACACCTGCACGTGGCTCTGCGCCGCCAAGTTATACAACTCGGTGGGTTGCACCTTTCCCACAACCTTTACAAGCGACATGGAGTCGCCCATATCGGCATAGTGAAGATGAAAGTTCGGCTTTCCCTCCAAGTGCGCAATGCGCTCGCGGTAATCTACGGAGGAACGACGGATGATTCCGTGTACCTCATATCCTTTCTCCAACAAGAACTCGGCCAAATAGGAACCGTCTTGTCCCGTTACGCCCGTAATGAGCGCCACATTTCTTTTTTCCATGTTGTTATATATGTCGTTCTGTATAAATCCTTGTGAAACGGTGCAAAGTTAGTAAAAAACTATGAAAGTACGTAGGAAAAAATCGAAAAAATGGAATATACCATATATGTGGTATGCAATATGACCCATCGTAGGGATTGCAGGTATCATAAAAATTGTCTACCTTTGCACCCGAAAAGAAACAACAAAAAACGTCGATTAAAAA
>CAYOKO010000085.1:0-8785 GCA_964404555.1 uncultured Bacteroidaceae bacterium
TTGCGCACTCTCTGTACCCATCCTGCCAGGGTAACCTGCTTTCCGGCATCGCTCAAACGAAGCTCGCCGCAAGTATTTGTTCTGTACATTTTTATTCTGTATATTAAAATTTCATGCAAAATTAGTGAATTCTTATGGTTTGTGCAAATTTAAATCTATCAAATAACAAATCCACTCCAAAAAGTTTGCAGATTGTAAAACTTCCGGGAGTGGATTTTATTTCCAGCTGATATTTATTATCTGTTTCTATGTCGCATGAACCATGGATGCATATAGAAGATGTAAAAGAGTATGGAACAAATGCATAACAGTATTCCACCAACTTTCAGTTCTATGTCGTTGTAAGGCACTAGCGTCACCAGGAAATATCCCAGGCAGATGCCTCCTTCCCAACAAAGCATATAGGAACTATGTGCCGAACCGCGTTGACAGTGACCACACATCTTCACAAAGTATGCCAACATTTTGCAACTGATAAGTCCCGCTCCAAGGCTTGAGAGAAAGGCGGATGCCGTACGCACGCTACCCGAACTAATCAAGGAGATGCATAGTCCGGCACCTATCAAGATGTATCCGGCAACAATCTCGCTGCGTACATCGGCATTCTCGAACAGCTTCTTGCGTGCCACCAGTGCAACCACAAAACCTGCCAAGATAGCCGTAGTAACGCTCATGCCCGTCCATATCTTGTCGGCAGCTCCATATCGTATAAGGTAGAACGCTATGGTCATACCTGTGATGAGGGAGGCAGACAGCATATTTACAAACACCGGCAAAGAGGGGATGTGCAGGAATCTGTCCAGTGAAAACATCTTGGGTGTCAATGGAGCACGAAAGGGAACGTGGGTGCGGTGTACAATAAAATAGGACGCCACAATCATAGCAATCGATGTGAGAATGCGTATGCCACGTACCGGTTCAAAGCGATTGGCACCGATGGTGACAAGTTCGGGCAGTGGAAGCAACTGTGGCAGCAATCCCACCACAAAAGCTAATAACAGTCCCACGGGCAGTCCCAAACGTTCTGCCCAGCAGAAGCCGTACTGCACTTCGCTACGCTGCTCGGACGGCGTAAGATCCAGCACCAATGTGCTTAGTGCATACTGAGCCAGTCCAAAGAAAGCTCCCTGGAAGAAACGCAGGAAAAACATCTCCGTATCGCCAAATACAAAAGCATCCGAGTAGAGCAACTGCGCCACCAAGAGCATCTGTAAACTTCTTTCGGCTACGGCTTTACGACGGTATTTATCGAGTAAGAATCCGCATACGGGACCAAACACGAAAAGACCTATACCAAAGGCAGCCATAGCACTGCTCACCGGTTTAATTTGGTAACAAAGGAAACACGATGCCGTCACCAATAGGTTGGCGGTAACCAGTGACCATTGCACACCGGTCCATCTATCCAGACTAAGCTTGGAGTCGAGTGTATTCATTTAAATTAATATTGTTCCTGTTCGTTGGGGAAGTCGGAGCTTTTTACGTCGGTTATGTAATTGCCTATAGCATTGCTTATTACCTCGTCCAGGTCGGCATATCTACGCAAAAATTTGGGAGTGAATCCCTTGTTCATGCCCAGCATATCGTCGCACACCAGCACTTGTCCGTCCACGCCGCCACCGGCACCTATACCTATGATAGGAATCTTTGTACTCTTGGCAACCTCCTTTGCCAGCACGGCAGGGATTTTCTCCAGTACAATACCGAAGCAACCTATCTCCTCGAGTGCCTTTGCATCACTCTTGAGTTTCTCGGCCTCCGCTTCCTCCTTGGCACGCACTGCATAGGTGCCAAACTTATTGATGCTCTGAGGTGTAAGCCCCAAGTGTCCCATTACCGGGATACCGGCATCGAGGATTCTCTTCACCGTGTCCAGAATCTCCACACCACCTTCCAGTTTGAGAGCGTCACAGCCACTCTCCTTCATGATGCGGATAGCATTCTTAACGCTCTCCTCCGGTGAAATCTGATACGTTCCAAAGGGCATATCGCAGACCACGAGAGCACGTTTCACACCTCTTACCACGCTGGTAGCATGATAAATCATTTGATCGAGCGTGATAGGGAGGGTTGTTACATTACCTGCCATCACGTTACTTGCAGAATCTCCAATTAGAATAACATCCATACCGGCTCCGTCCACAATCTTTCCCATAGTGTAGTCGTAAGCGGTAAGCATGGCAATTTTCTTGCCTTGTTGCTTCATCTCTATGAGGCGATGGGTAGTCACCTTACGGTTGTCTTCTACTAAATATCCAGCCATTTTCTTCTACTTTTGTTTAAAAATCGACTGCAAACTTACTTCATTTTTCCGAGAAATGACAACTTTTACAAATAAAAGATGCCCTTTTTGTGAATAATCTGCTTTTTTATAGCATTTTATTTCGCTATTTGAATCCTTTTTATATAGAAAAAGAGCTGTTGCAGCAACACATCTATTGTAATATTTGTAGGAAATCTTCGTAGTGGAATTGGCTGAAATCGTCTATTACCCTGTCGGAAAACTCCTGTATACTCTCGGGCGAATTGGTTGTAGCCAGTCCCACCACCTTCATCTTGGCAGCCCGTCCGGAACGCAGTCCGTTGAAGGAATCCTCGAACACTACGCAGTTCTCTATGGGTAGGCTAAATACCTGAGCCCCCTTCAAGTAGCAATCGGGATCCGGTTTGGAGCGCTCAAAATGTTCGGCTGTGAGAATTTCGTCGAAGTACTCCTTAAACTCCGGATGCTGTGCATACACTTGCTGCATCTTGGCTTGGTTGGAGCTGGTCACTACAGCTGTCTTCACACCATTGCGCTTTAGTTCGCGAATGAAATTCTCCACTCCCGCTATGTAGTTGTATGCCATGGACTTCTCGTATTCATCTAGACGAGCGGTTATTTTGGGCTGCTCATCCGCCACGTGGGCAAAGTGCTTATCGTAAATTTGCACCAAGGTTTGCCCTTTGATAATCTTTTCGAAATTCTCTATCTCGGGATGGTATTCCTTGCCAATCATCCCCCAGAAGATACTATACTGACCCTCCGTATCAAATACTACGCCGTCCAGATCGAACAGAGCGGCATACGTGTTCGTTGTATTATTCATCTCTTTCTTTATATGAAAACGTTTCCCCTCGCTCCCAAAGAGTAGGCGAGGGGAAACGTTCCTTATTTACTTAATATTATTACGAATCTTGGTGAGATATGCATTGAGAGCATCCTCATCGTGTGCATCGATGATAGAAACCAGCTCCTTCATCTCCTTGCAGATATTCTCCACCTGCCCCTTGGTCTCCGGGTTGAAGAGAATCTCGCGCAACAGACAATCGTCCTCGCTCAGCACCCCCTTGGCTATCTTGAGATGACGCTTAAAGGTGGTACCCGGTGCATCGAGATGCTTCATCACCGCAGCAAACACGAAGGTGCTCACAAACGGGATAGACAGCGAGTAAGCCATAATCTCATCGTGCTCCTTGAAGGAATATTCGCACACATGGAGTCCCAGACGTACATACAAGTCGCGGAAGAAGATGCGACCCATATAGTCACCATCCGTTATCACGATAGCGTTCTCGTTGCTCAGCTGTCCCAAGTTGGCAAACGTAGGACCGAACATGGGGTGCGTAGAAACGTATCGCATACCCGTCTTCTCGTAATACTCCTTGAATCCCGTCTTCACGGAGGAGATATCGCTGATGATACAATCCTTGCTCAAGTGTGGAATCACCTGGTCGAATACCGGGAGAGTATATTTAAGAGTCACCGCATTGATAACCAACTCCGGATTAAACTCCTCTATCTCCTCCATGGTGGTGAAACGCTGCGTGTTGTACATAAAACGCATACGCTTGGCATCTATCTCGTACACCGCCGTTTCGTGGTCAAAGCTGAGCAGATCCACAAAGAAACTACCCATCTTGCCGGCACCTAATATCAATATTCTCATTGCGTTGCTTCCTTACTTATCGGTTGATGATTTCAATCTGCTGGCGAACGCTCTCCTCGTGGATAGCCTGGAAGATATCCTTCATGAAGTCGGCATCCATACCGCAGAGAACACCCTGTGCACCACGCTTGTCCAGAATCTCGTTGTAACGACCTGTCTGTACCACCGTCATGTTATGCTCCTTCTTGTACTGACCAATCTCGCGGCAGATGCGCATACGCTTGCTCAACAACTCGATGAGGTCATTGTCAATCTCGTCTATCTGACTACGGAGTGCGTTCAGAGACTCGGTAGACTGTGTGGTATCACGAATCACCAACTTATCCAGGATGAAGTTCAGCACATCCGGTGTAACCTGCTGCTTTGCATCGCTCCAAGCGCAGTCCGGATTGCAGTGGCTCTCTATAATCAAACCATCCAGTCCCAAATCCATTGCCTGCTGACACAGCGGAGCAATCAACTCTCTACGACCCCCGATGTGAGATGGGTCACAGATGATGGGAAGCTGCGGAATGCGACGATGTAACTCGATAGCAATCTGCCACATAGGCAAGTTACGATAAATCTTCTTATCGTAGCTGGAGAAACCGCGATGGATAGCACCCAGACGCTTTATACCGGCACCGTTAATGCGCTCCAAGGCACCAATCCACAACTCAAGATCCGGGTTCACCGGGTTCTTCACCAACACCGGAACATCCACACCCTTCAGGGAGTCGGCAATCTCCTGCATAGCAAACGGGTTGGCAGTGGTACGAGCACCAATCCAGAGGATATCCATACCCGCCTTCAAGGCAGCCTCCACGTGCTTCGGTGTAGCCACCTCGGTAGTGATGAGCATACCCGTTTCCTGCTTTACACGAGTCATCCAGGGCAGACCCTCTTCGCCCTTACCCTCGAAGCCACCCGGCTTGGTACGTGGCTTCCAGATGCCTGCACGGAAAATTTTAATACCACACTTAGCCAACTGAGTAGCTGTATCCATAACCTGTTCCTCTGTCTCTGCAGAGCACGGACCTGCAATAATGAGCGGTCGCTTTGCCTCTACGCCGGGCAAATTCAGCGGTTGCAATTCTAATTCCATATCCTATCTTTTTTTATTGTTTATTCTTATTTTATAAATACTTCTTTGATTCTATCGAGAGCCACCTTCAGCTTCTCCTCCTTGGCACAGAGAGAGATGCGTATGTAGCGTTTACCGTTGCTACCGAAGATGAAGCCCGGAGTGATGAACACACGCGCCTCGTGCAACACCTTTTCCGTAAGCTCCTCCACATCGTTCCATGTATCGGGGATTCTGCCCCACAGGAACATACCCACCTGGTTCTTATCAAAGGTACATCCCAATGTTGTCATAATCTCCTCTGCCAGCGCACGTCGCTTGCTATACGTCTCCACGTTGGCCTGCTCATGCCAAGCATCATCGTTGGCATACGCCGTAGCGGCAGCCAGCTGCAAGGGGCGGAACGTACCGGAATCTATGTTGCTCTTCACCTTGAGCACCCACTGCACAAACTGCGCATTCGATGCCAGCATACCCACACGCCATCCCGGCATATTGTGGCTCTTACTCATGGAGTTAAACTCTATGCAACACTCCTTGGCACGCGGTATCTGCAAGATGCTAAGATACTCCTTACCCAGAATGAAGCTATAAGGATTATCGTTCACCACTATGATGTGATGACGCAGCGCAAAGTCCACCAACTTCTCATACGTCTCACGCTGCGCCTTGGCACCCGTAGGCATATTAGGATAGTTGGTCCACATAATTTTAACCCCCGTCAAGTCCATAGCCTCCAACTGTTCGAAGTTGGGCTGCCAGTCGTTCTCCGGAGTCAAATCGTAGTTCACAATCTCGCTGCCCAGCAGTTTGTTAAGCGACGTGTACGTAGGGTAACCGGGATTTGGCACCAGCACCTTATCGCCCGGGTTCACGAACGCCAGCGTCACGTGCAGGATACCCTCCTTGCTACCAATCAGTGGTTGAATCTCCGTAGCCGGATCCAAGTCCACCTTGAACCATCTCTTATAGAAATCCGCCATAGCCTTGCGCAACTCCGGGATACCCACCGTAGGCTGATACCCATGCACATCCGCCTTGCGAGCCTCCGTACACAGCGTCTCTATCGTCTGCGGAGACGGCGGCATATCCGGACTACCTATCGCCAGAGATATAATATCCTTGCCCTCGGCATTCAGCTTAGCCACCTCCTTCAGCTTGCGCGAGAAGTAGTATTCTTTTACGTCCGCCAAGCGGTCGGCAGGCGTTATAGCGTTATCATACAGTTTGTTGTCCATTTTCGTATTCACCTAAAATTTTAAGTTCGTTGACTAAAGGTTTTATAGCATCCATGCACTGTGCATAGCGAGTATAATCCTCGAATGTGAGATCCACGTAGAACGTGTACTGCCACTCTTTGCCAATGATAGGAAGCGATTGTATCTTGGTTAGATTAATCTTATAGAATGAAATGATGGAAAGTACAGCCGCCAAGCTGCCCTCCTCGTGCGACAATGTAAAGACGATGCTAGCCTTGTTTGCATTGCTCAGTTTGCGCAGCAGATTGGCACGTGAAGGATCTGCCACCACCAGGAAACGGGTGAAGTTATGCTTATTGGTCTCTATTCCCTCCTGCAGCACCTTCATGTTGTACAGCGGAGCAGCAAACTTAGAGCAGATGGCAGCATGCCCGTGTAGACCCTTACGGCGTATAATCTCCGCACTTCCGGCAGTATCCTCCGCTTCCACCACCTTCATCTCCGGGTGATGGCTCAGGAAGTCGCGACACTGCATGAGAGCCACAGGGTGGGAGTTTACCTCGGTTATATCCTTCCAGTCGTCCTCCGGCAGACACATGATACTGTGTGAGATGCGCAACTTATGTTCCCCCACGATGGTTAGACCACTCTCGCGCAGCAACTCATAGTTGTGTAGCAAGCTACCCGCTATGGTGTTTTCAATCGCCACCAATCCTATCACGGTGCTATCGTTCTTAATGCTCTCGAAGACCTCCTCGAATGTATTGCAGCATATCAACTCAATGTCCTCACCCTTGAAGTAGTGGTGTGCCGCCATATCGTGGAAACAACCCTCGATTCCTTGTATTGCTACTCTTGTCATTTTTATCTTTACTATTTGTACAAAAAAAGTCCCGCATCTTTCGAAGCGGGACCTTGTATTTGCTATCTTTACATCTCAGTGCCTACACACACAACTTCCCGCTTCACTCCGTTGCCAAAGTAAAAGTAAAAAAAGAAGTAATAATATGCGTTCAGCAATGATTTCATATCTATTTATCTTTAATTTTCTGCAAATGTAAGTAAAAATCTCCATACAGACAATAAATCCGTACTTTTTTTTACTGTTTACCTGCTTTTTTATGTAAAAATCGCCTATTTCCTTACTTATTCACCTTCTTCCACGTGTCTTTCAGTCCCACGGTCTTGTTAAACACGAGATGTTCCGGTGTGGTGTCGTAATCGAGCGTAAAGTATCCCGTACGCTGGAACTGCAGGTAATCCAGAGGCTTCAAATCGGCAGCCATCTTCTCCACGTAGCAGTTCTTGTACACCTGCAGAGAGTCGGGATTTATCATCTGCTTCATAGCCGTGAGCGCGTCACACTGTTGTGCTTCGCGAATCTCGGCCATCACGTCGCGTGGGTTCTCCACATTCCACAAACGATCATACATACGCACCTCGGCAGGCAGACAGTGTCCCACGCTCAGCCAGTGCAGCGTACCCTTCACCTTGCGGTCGGCACCCGGCATACCACTCTTGCTCTCGGGGTCGTATTCGCAGTAGATCTCCTCCACTTCGCCCGCCTCGTTCTTCTTGCAGCCGGTACACATTACTATATAAGCATTTTTGAGACGCACCTCCTTGCCCGGCGTCATGCGGAAGAACTTCTTGGGAGCATCCTCCATGAAGTCCTCGCGCTCTATCCACAGCTCGCGGCTGAACTCAATGGTGTGTGAACCCTCTTCCGGATGTTCGGGATTATTGATGGCATCCAGCTCCTCCACCTGTCCCTCCGGATAGTTGGTGATGATGAGCTTCACCGGATTGATGACGGCAGATATACGGGTGGCACGGTCGTTCAAATCCTCGCGAACGGCACTCTCCAGGAGAGCGAAGTCGTTCAGTGCATCGTACGTAGTGTAACCTATCTTGTCGATAAACTTACGGATAGACTCCGGTGAGTAACCGCGACGACGGAAACCGCACAGAGTTGGCATACGTGGGTCATCCCATCCGTTTACCAGTCCTTCCTTCACCAATATCAGCAAGTTACGCTTGCTCATAAGCGTATAATTCAAGTTCAGCTTGTTGAACTCACGCTGTTTAGGACGATGGTCTTCCAGGTCCTTCCCCTCCTTCAACCAGTCCACAAACAAGTTGTACAGCGGACGGTGAACCACAAACTCCAGCGTACACAAGGAGTGCGTAACCCCCTCAAAGAAGTCACTCTCGCCATGCGCAAAGTCGTACATAGGGTAAGCCTTCCACTTATCGCCCGTGCGGTGATGCTCCTTATTAATAATACGATAGATGATAGGGTCGCGGAAGTGCATATTCGGGTTCGCCATATCAATCTTGGCACGCAGCACCATGCTGCCCTCCTCGGCCTCTCCGCTATTCATCTTCTCGAAGAGAGCCAAACTCTCCTCCACCGGACGGTTGCGATAAGGACTATCCGTACCCGGTTTGGTAGGCGTACCCTTCTGCTCGGCAATCTGTTCCGCCGTCTGCTCGTCTATATACGCCTTACCCTCCTTGATAAGACGCACCGCAAAATCCCACAATTGCTGGAAGTAGTCCGAAGCATAATACTCGTTACCCCACTCAAAACC
>CAYOKO010000086.1:0-8783 GCA_964404555.1 uncultured Bacteroidaceae bacterium
AGCGTGGAAGTAACAACGGAGCGTGGAGGTTATAGACTCTTTAACAGAATGAAGGGCTCACCGGAGGCTTTACACCCCCCTGGAAGTTTTTCCCGGAAGACCCTTCATTTTCCCTGTTTTTCCTCGTAACAGCACTGGTAATATGCATATTACGAATGAAGGGGCGCCCTTCACTTTCCCTTCATTTTTACCCTTCTGCCCTTCACTTCCGCAGATTGTTAAGAAAGCTGTATGTTTCATACTACTTGATACACTGCATTTTAAATCTGCACAAATAAAAGCCTTCACCCGTTGTGTCCCATTTCTTGTAAAATAGCTTAAATACTAGTAAAGATATGCTTGTTTGTAGTCTAATTCATAGAAGTAAACGTGGAAGTTATAAATACAGTCTACAGAACTAGAATACAGTTATTTAACAAACTTCGTGGAAGTGTGGAGGCAAACAGGAAATTCCTGTACTCCTCCACGCTTCCACGCATCAAAAAGCAGTATTTTGAGGATGTCTCGCCCCTACTTCAGCGCAAAAGTAACGGGAACGTAGTACAATACACGCACCGGTTTGCCCTCTATCTTTCCCGGCTTCCAGTTGGGCATAATCTTCAAGACACGGAGAGCCTCGTTGTCCAAGGAAGGGAAGACACTCTTAACCACCTTAAAGTTGGAACGAGAACCATCCGGTTCTACCACGAAGGAAACAACCACCTTGCCCTGAATGTCGTTCTCGTACGCCTCGAGAGGGTAAGTTTGGTGCTCCGATACAAAACGCATCACACCACCCGGAAACGATGGTTGTACATCTACCACACCGGAAATATATACGGTTGTATCTTTCTCGCTAACGGGAGTGTCGGCAAACATGGGGGATGTTGCAAAGAGAGTGCTAAGGAAAGCCACCATCAGTAATAAGGTCTTTTTCATATGACATAGATTTATAGTTAAACATCTTTCGTACGTTGCAAATGTACGACTAAATTTCATTTGCTGCAAGTTTTTTGCATAAAAATTACAGAAATAGCTGTTTTGTACACATTTTTTCCAACTTTCGGCGGAAAAATAGGTACAAAACAGCTATATCCACTAGGCGTAACTGTGCATACCGCCCAACAGGAAGTTCACGCCGAAATAGGTCATGAGCACCGTCAGGAACGCCACCACCATATAGGCATGGAAAACCATCGGCTTGCGGAAGGCGGGAATGGAGCCACTGTGCAGAGCTATGGCATACACCATCATGGTGATGAGTGCCCACGTCTCCTTGGGGTCCCAACTCCAGTACGTACCCCACGACTGGTTCGCCCATATAGCACCTATGAAGATGCCTATAGACAAGAGAAACAGTGCCGGATAAAGCATAATGGTGCTTATGTTGCGCAGCCCCTTAACCAGCTCCACCTTCTTGTGCAAGATAAATGCGGTGATACCGTTCAGGAAGAGGAACATGAGCATGGCGTAGGCAAACATAATGATGGTGACGTGCGCACAAAGCAACGGAGAATTCAGCACCGGAGTCAGCGCCGTGATTGCCGGATTACTCTCGCCGATACCCGCTACCAACATGGAGAAGCCTGCCACCAAAATGCCGGCGGCTATGCCGAAATGACCTATCTTGCGACTCGCCACTAATACGAGTACCAACGCACACCATGCCATAAACTGCATCACCTCGAAACCTCCCGACAAGGGGATGTGACCGCATATAATGTAGCGCAGGGCTATAATGAGGGTGACATACGCCAGTGCTACGGATGCGAAGCCTACTGCCACCGGTTGTAACCATGCGGCACGTTTTGTGAGCAACGAACGGATGGAGAAGATGTAGAGCAGAATGCCCACCGTGAGCAGCACCATTGCCGGAACCTTGGTGAGCGGAAGTACGTTGTAGAGTTTCTCGGCACGGAACTGTAGGTCGGTGGGGAGATTCTCCACGCCTACCGTCTTTTGCTGATACTTGCGTATCTGCCGGAGAAGGTGAACGGTCTCCTCTTCCCTACCCTCATAGAGGTTCTGCGCCGCCAGGTTGAGACTCTTGCGGATGAAAATCCACTGCTCCTCGGGTACCGAGGTGGGTAGATTGTCTGCCGGAGAGAACCAATCCTTATTGTCTATGGGATATATCCGGAGTGCCGTGCCTGTAGCTACGGTGCTGATGAGTGTAAACTTCTCATTTGCTGCCGCCGAACCACGGTCCTGCCTGCCCTCCAGTTGGAAACCTGCCGTACTGAAGAAATCTTGCAGGCAAGCATAATCGTCTTCTACGCCCAACAGTTGGCGCACCTCCTTGTCCTTGATAAGAATCATAGGTTCGCTCTTCCAGCGGTCGTAGTAGAACAGCCATCCCGCCGTAACCTGCACCGGAGAGAGTCCCCGGTAACTCGGTTTGCCGTAGATCTTCAAGACGAACTCGCGGGCAAAGGTCTCCAGCGGACAGATGCGTCCGTTGTAGTGTATGTAAAGGTCGCCCATCGCCTCTGCCACCTTTGGCGAAACAGTGGTGGGCAACTCTGCGGCACTGCCCCATGCGGGGATGCTCAGCAGAAGCACCAGTGTGCCCCAGCGCAGCGTACGGAAGATGCTACGCTTCTGGAAGAAGAAGAGTACCATGGAGAGTGCCATGAGGAAATATCCCACATAGGTGATGCCTATGCCGTAGGGGTCGTATGCCACGCTCAGGGTTGAGCCTTGCATATCCGCATCGTAGGATGATTGATAGAAGCGATAGCCTGCCCGTTCGTGTATATGGTTCATGCTCACTGTGGCGGTATCGCTGCCGGAAAAGGAGAGGGAGCTTACAAAATCCATGGGCGAATTCGTACCGGGATAGTAGCGAACGGCGAATTCGCGCAGGGAGATGCCAAACGGAAGTGACTCCCGTATTCCGTCATCGTTGGTGAAATACTCTATGGGGTTCTCTCCTTTCCTTAGATGCAGGCTGCCATGCTTGGAGGTGAAGTGTGAGGTGGCTGCTCCTACAAGGATGACCACAAATGCCGCATGGAGCAACTGCGTAGCGTACCCCATGGCTTTGCGGCGGTGCAGCAGGTGACAAACGGCAAGGACTACTAGCAATGTCCATCCACCGATAGCCCAGGGCGAGGTGTAGAGGTAGTCGTGCGTAAACTGTGTTCCATAAAACGGTTCAATGATAGTTGCCCCCATGAGGACAACTATCATTATAACCATCATTCCAAAAGATAATGTTCGTATCATTTAGTTCTTGTTATGAGAGGGGTCGTGTTAAATTGCATCGATAAATGCGCAAATAGCATCGCGATCCGACTTGGAGAGTTGGCGGTACTTCTCTACGGTGTAGCGGGCGTCGCTCTGCTTTGAGAAGCCGTGCCACATGATTGCCTCGTTGACGGTGCGTGCACGGCAGTCGTGCATACGGTCGGCGGTGGAGGCTCCGGTACACTTCTGGTGCAAGCCGCGTCCCCATAGCGGGGTGGTGCGACACCAACCGGTACGTATATCGTTGGTCATGTGCAACTTGTGCTGTACCATATCGGTGTAGGGCCAGATGGTTTGGTGCGGATAACGGGGAAGCTCATTGCCCTTAAAGAACTTGGCGGGGTCTTTTATTTCGTCGTCGCCTGTGGTCCAGGAGGGACGGTGGCAGTAGGTGCAACCTATCTGTGCAAACAGTTCCTTACCCTTGCGTACATTCTCGTTGTCTATGTCGCGAACGGCGGGAACGGCCAGTCCACGGTGCCATACCATAAAGTCTATATACTCTTGGTCGTTCATCTCTATGGGCAGATCCTTGGCGGTGAGGTAGGACTTAATGCGGCTCTCCATGGTGCCTGTCCACCAGCTTGCGTGTTCTTTGTTGGGGTCTACCTTGGCGATATAGTCCTCGAAGCCTGCTTGTACTTCCGGGTCTTTAGAGGAGTACTCGGCATAGGTACCGGCACCGTCCAGGTAGTGATAACGACGGTCGGAACGGGTTACGTTGGTGATGTTCCAGATGGCGTTGGCTCCGGCTGCATCTTGCAGCGGACCGCGGGAGAGTGCATAGGTGTACTTACGTGCGTACTTGGTGCCGTCGCCTTGCACGCTGTTGGAGTACATACTCACCCATTCGCCGTTGGCAAAGTAGGCGGGATTCAAACCATTTGTCAGGTAACCGTCCTTTTCTTCTTGTATGTATTGTGCCTTGAGGTCGGCCTCGTCGATGGCATCCAGCAAGCCGGTTCCGTAGACACCGATGGTGCTCTCCAGTTTCACGGCGTAGTTGCCTAGGTTGTCGTACCCTTGGTTGTAGACGTAGATGGCTTCCTTGGGCATGGTTACTTCCGGGTAGATGAGTTCGTAGGTTTCGCCGTCGGGGAAGGTGTTGTTCCACTCGTCGGTTTCGTTGAGCCACTTCACCGTAATCTTGGACTCGTCTACCGGAGCCTTAAACGGTGCTACGGCGTGTCCTTGCGGCATACCGGCTACCCAACTTACGTAGCCGTCGGTGTCGGGGTTGTACACTACCAGCAGACAGCCGTTGCCTATCTCGTTGGTCTCGAAGGTTCCTGCCGGCACGCGCTTACCGTGTCCGTATCCGGGGTGGCAGTGGATGCAGGAGCTGCGTACATAGGCGGGACCTAGTCCGGAACGGGTGCCGGAGGTGTTTGCCATGAAGGGTTTCTCGAACAGTGCTTCACCGTTCTTGAAGGATTGATACATACCGCTCTGCTCTACTGCCGGAGTGGGTTGCTCGTAGGCGTTGGAGGTGGAGAGGTAGGAGGTTCCCAACTTACCGCCGGCATAGTACCAGTCGGGTTTCTCGGTGGTGGAGGGGTCTGTAACCTCTGCGGTGCTTTCAGCATCATCGTAGTGCGCACAGGAGGCCATAAGGAGGGTGGCCAGTGGCAACATGAAATATTGCTTTTTCATAATGCTAATCTTTATACCTTATATATTAACGTGATTTTCAGCTTTATATTGTAAGTGTAAAAGGGGCTTCGGAGTTGTAGCTTCCCGGCGTGCAACTCCGAAACCCCGAAAGGGTGATGTAATTATTGCTTGGACAATTCTGTCATTACTTCGTCGAGTACATCGCCCAGGTCGCTACAAGCGTCGATGGCATTGGCTGCCTGCTGTCCGGTGGCATTCTTGGCAAATGGCTCGGGGATGGTGCCTATTACGTTGATGGCGTTGGTGATGGCGTTGCGTACCTTGGTGTCGAGGGCGCTGTTCACGCTCTTGATGTAATCGGAGATGGAGGCATCGCTGCTGTTGCTACCGCAATAGGTGTTCTGTACGGAACGGATGTTGTCCTGGAAGTCTTCGATGGAGTTCAAGGAGTAGGGGGACTCGATATAGTTGCGGTCGTCCTCGGTAGAACCCAGGTGCGGACGTCCTATCTTGGTGTTGCCCACTTCGTCTACTATGTCGATACAGCCTTGTATCATCTCTTCGGCTGCTGCTTGGTAGGTCTTGAAGCGTGAACCGCCTTGTCCGGCGTTGATCATCTCCCAACCGTAGTCCTCGCCGTAACCCAGTTCTGCGTCCTCGAGGATGGCTTGCTTCTCGTCGCTGATGCCGTCTTCGCCTGCCCAGCATGCTTCCAGCAATACGCATTGGTTGCGCAGGTCTTCGGCTACGGCTACCAGATAGTCGAGTTCTTCGGCGGTGTAGTTGGTTGAGTGGGGGTTGGAGGTCGTGCCGTCGGCGCTCAACTCATAGAGTACATATTCTACGGAGTGGAAACCCAACAAGCCGTATCCGGCGTTGTTGTCGATGTTCCATGCCTTGCCGGAACGGATGTCCTTCAGGAGGTTGTCCATGGCGGTCTTGTCGAGTGGCCAGGAGTCTATGTGTGGGTCTATGTTGTGGTTGCCGGCAGGACCGAAGAGGAATGCCTCGGAGAGTTCCCAGCTCTTGCGGGAGGATTTCCAGTAGTTGCCTGCGAGGATGATATCGTTCTGCGTCAGTGTACCGTCGGCGAACTTCTCTTGGATGTTCACACATTGGTCATAGAGCAGAATGGCATTGTCGGCCATTTCCTTATAGGTGGGGATGGCGGTGTTGTTTACAAACGGCTCTACGGCTTTCTGGAAGGCTTGTTCCTTGGCGGAGAGGTTGCTTACTACGTCGTCGTTGTTGTCGCTTGAGCAGGATGCGGCAAACAAGCAGAATACGGCTCCTGCCAGTGCTATGGAGCCTGTTTTGATAGTTGTGTACATGATATATAAATTAAAATGTTTGTTATTCTATTTAAAGAACCCGGAATAGGCGATGCCTAGGGAGATGCTGGGTTCGTTGTTGTATTTCTTGGCGAGCAGACCTATGGCGTATTCGCCTTTGATTACGATTTCCTTGATGGGATAGTAGTTGAAACCTCCTGCCAAGCGTTGACGTCCGCACCAGTCGTAGGCGGTACCGCTCTCCATCTTGTACATGGAGTCGTAGTTGTCGTAACGACCGAAGATGTAGAGTTTCTGTTGGTCGTTGGTGAGCGATGAGCTGAAGGCAAACACATTATATCCGGCCTCAACGCCTATGGCGTAGGCATCGGATGCTACAAACTGCTGTGGTGAGGGGGATGCGTTGGACATGTGGCGGTTGAAGTTGGATATATGTGCTGAATTGGACAAGTGACCGTAGTCGGCATATCCGCGAACAATCCAGTTGTTGCGGTTGATGGCGAAGTCGAAGGAGCCTATGGATACGGTGCCTTTCACGCCGTCGTTTTTACTGTTCTCGGTGGGTTGGAGGGTGTTGTTGAAGGAGTTGCCTACGTATCCGCTGAGGGAGAGGCGAATGCCGCGCTTTACGGTGAGGTCCAGGCGTGCGGCTCCGGCGTAGGAATTGGCTATTTTGTATTCGTAGGGAGAGGCGGAGCCGTCGTGTATCCAGCCTTGGCTGCCAAAGCGTTCGCTATCTAGTCCCGGCAGCAACATGGCTTCGTAGCGTAGGCTGCTTTCGTCGTTCCAGAGTTTCACATTTCCCCAAACGGAGATTCCGGTTTCGTGCCAGGTACAGGGCATGATGGTGTTTTCGCCTTCGGGACGATAGACGCCAAAGAATTCGGTGGGCATGTGGTGGTTGTTGGTTTGACCTACGGGCACTATGATGTGTCCTGCACGTATATTAAGGTAGGGCTTGATGGTTTTTTGCAACCAGAATTGCTCTATGGCTACCTCGCCGCCGCGTTCTACTTCGGTTTCGTATTCGCCGCCTTCTTCGGTTTCTATCTCCATGGCAGATTCGGTGCCTCCGTGTTCAAACTCTATCTCGGAACCCATGGTCCATCCTTTTCCAAAGTCGTAGCCTACGAAGAGTACTACGTGTGGCAGGTCGAACTGACCGTTGCTTTTGGCATTTTTCTTGCTTTCGGCATCGGTGTAACGAAGATAACTATTACTGTAGTAATTGCGGGTGTAAACGGCTTCGCCGTAACCGCCAAGTGTCAAGCGACTCGTCTTTCCAACGGGTTCTTGTGCGCTCATGGGGAGTATGCTAAGGGCTCCCAGGAGTGCCAAACCGGCCATGTGTTTCATCTTTTTATCCTTATTTTATTAATTTGGTGCAAAGTAACGGCAATTTCTCGGTTCACGCAATCGCTATTTTTGATGATTTTTTCGTGTTTTATCCTTATTTTTGGTTATTTGCTGTCTAGACGTACGTCCACTCTGTTCGGAAACGAACGTTAAAACCTCGACTGGTATACCTTATTTTATATATATAGTGCCTTTACTCCGCATATTTTGTGTAATTTTGCATCCCGAAAAAAAACAATACTATATATGACTCATACAACCAAAGGAGTACTTTCCGGCATACTGTCTGCCGTGTGTTACGGTGCTATTCCGCTCTTCACCCTACCCCTCTACAAGGCGGGACTGGATGTAGACAGCGTTCTGTTCTACCGCTACGCCATAGCTGTGGTGATACTGGGGGTGCTCATGCGCATACAGCGCCAGTCGTTCCGGCTGCAACGTCACCAAATTGTTCCGCTCATGGTTATGGGCTGTTTGTTTGCCGTGTCCTCCTGTTTCTTGTTTACAAGTTATCACTACATGGATGCCGGCATAGCATCTACCATACTGTTTGTGTACCCGGTTCTCGTTGCCATCATCATGGCTATCTTCTTTAAGGAGCGTATCAAGCCCTTGACGATACTCTCCATTCTCCTGGCCTCCGTTGGTATAGTGTTACTGTGCCGGGCGGACGGTGGTGCCAACGTGCATCCCATGGGGATACTCATGGTGGGTGGTTCGGCTTTGACCTATGCGCTCTACATCGTGGGGGTGAATCGTTCTTCGCTCCGGGAGTTGCCCAATACCAAGTTGACGTTTTATGCGTTGCTTTTCGGTGTTCTTTTCTACGCTGTGCGTCTGTATGGTTGCACTCGCCTCATCCCGTTGCCGGATGCTTCGTCGTGGTGTATTGTTTCGGCGCTTGCCATCTTCCCCACGGTCATATCACTCATCACCATGGCGCGTGCCATTCAGTACATTGGTTCCACTCTGACTGCCATCTTGGGAGCGCTGGAACCGGTAACGGCTCTTGCTATTGGTGCCATGGTTTTCGGTGAGGTGATGACGCCGCGCATCTTGCTGGGTGTGCTCTTGGTTATCTTGGCGGTTACGGTAATTGTGGTGGCTCCTATGTTGAGAAAATTGTATAGGAGGCGTAGATTTGCTACAAAGTAGGGGGCGGTTTTGCACTTTTTCGGCAAAATATTTTGTCAATTCGCAAAAAGTTCGTACTTTTGCAGCCGATTAAGGATGGTTCTGTAGCTCAGTTGGATTAGAGCAACGCCCTTCTAAGGCGTGGGTCTTGGGTTCGAA
>CAYOKO010000087.1:0-8734 GCA_964404555.1 uncultured Bacteroidaceae bacterium
GTAGATTTCTTAAACCCTATGACAAAAGTTCTAGCCGTAAAACAACTGGTTCGTATACCTCAAGTAAAACTATGTAGTCTGATAACGATAATTCTTTTTCTTGCATTACTCCCGCTGTGTTTTTTTGGTATCTGTGACGATTATGTTGATGATTTTGTTGAACAGCAGGTTTCTTTTATTCTAGAAACGAAGCGTTTGTTTGCTTCCGGAACGCCATGGTGGAGCTGGAATACCTATTTCGGCGAGAATTTTATTGCTAGCTATAGTTTTTACACGGTTACTAGTCCTTTCGTTTGGATTGTTTCGCTGTTTCCGTACGATGTTGTCATGTTGGGAATCTTATTTGCACTTTGGTTAAAATGCTTGGCTACGGGATATGTAGCATATTTGTACTTAAAGCGGATGGGAATTAGTGTAAACAGTTGTGTTGCAGGTGCACTTATGTACTGCTTCTCTTCCTTCTTTATTGTAAATCTTCAATACTATCATTTCTGCGAGCCAATGATAATGTTTCCGTTGTTGCTTATCGCAATAGAGAATGTTATAGATAATCGTAAATACTGCTATTCTTTTTTAGTATTGGCTTCTTTTGGCGTAACGTGGATAAATTATTACTTTGCTCTGCCTTCATTCCTATGTGGAGCTATGTATATGTTGTTTCGTCTGTTCTTCTCAGATAAACCAAAGTGGAAGATAATAGTGAAGTCTGCTATGTCGGTTGCGCTCGGTATATTACTCTCCGGAGTTGTACTTCTTCCTACGGTATTGCATGTGGCAGGTTCCTCTCGTAGCGGAATACACTTCGGTAAAAGATCTCTTATTGATTATGTTGATTTTATAAGGGCATTCGTTATGCCTAAAATAGCAGAGGGCACTCCAACTGCCTTTTCTTACGTTGATTTTTCTAGTAAGGCTATATATATTCCGGTTGTTGGACCATTCCTAATAGGTATGTTCCTAATAACAAGAAATGAAAATTTTCCTAAATGGCTAAGGTATTTTCTCGTTACTCTATTAGTCTTTGCCTTTTTTCTGCCTCTAAACAATGTATTCTCAGGTTTTACAAAACCTCAATATTGTCGATGGTTCTATGCGTTGTCTTTGATGTTTATATTGGCATCGGCTTACTTTATTGAAAATAAAAAGATTACACGTCGCTCATTTTTCGTTTATGCGATACTTGCACTTCTATATGTTGGCTTTGTCTTGTTCGTGGAGGGTTATATACAGATAGTTCATCGTCGGCAACAGTTCATTCATTACAACAAGAGAGAGGTGCTAGAGGTCGCATTAACCGTTTTGAATCTCTTGTTGTTAGGTGCTTTTGTGTATTCGAAGCAAAAGAAAGGAAATCTTATATATCTTGTTTGTATTTCCGTTCTTACTAGTATGGGTGCATGGGTCTTTATCAATTTCCAAACCATTAGTGTTCGTGAACCCGGTAAAGATAGGTTTTCGATGTATATTACAGATAAGTCTTTAAGTCATACGGTGGAAAATTTTCATCATAGAATAGATTACGTAGGGTCTTATTCAAATATATCACTTCTAAAGAACAGACCGGGGGCATATTCATTTCATAGCGTATTTGATAAAAATCAGATAGATTATCGGTGTATTCTGGACTCGTTTCCGGCTTGTCCAACGTTGATTATACAGCGCGGACGAATCTCACACGATATTCTACTCTCTGTCAAGGAATATTATGATTATAAGGATTATCGTTTCCTGAGGGAGCAGTTACTATCTCCCGAATCCCTCACACACCCTGACAGCTTGAAATTTTGTACGAAATACGATTTTAAGTATTATGTCTCCATGGGGTTCTGTTATGACACATACATAACACGCTCCGAGTTCGATAAACTCTATCCTACACTGCAAGACCCCGTTAAGCCATTGCTGGTTAACATGGTTGTGGAGGATGATGACGTTAAAGCACTCGGTCATTATATGCGAAAAGGATGTGTAGAAAATACCGATACCGCAGACTTTGAATCCATCGTGTCAGCTTTGCGACGTCATGTAGCAACCTCGTTCGATGGAGACACCCACGGGTTTACAGCAACCACGAACCTTGATTCCTGTCGCATGATGTTCTTCAGTGTGTCACCCGACCCCGGTTTTACCGCCACCATCGATGGAGAACCCACCAAGATTTATAGAGCAAATCTAGGATTCTCAGCCGTTCGGGTACCTGCTGGAAAGCACACCATACGCTTTGAATACTTACTACCCGGTCTTAAACTCGGTCTGCTGTGTACCATTGTTGCCGGAATAATCCTTCTCATTATGTTCTATGTTGAACATCGAAAGTCTTCCGTACAATGAAAAAGTCAATCAAAGATAGAATGAAAGGACGGAAGGATGTAGCATACGAGGCAATTCGTTTCGCCATGGTAGGTGTGTTCGCAACCCTCCTGCATTACGGATTGTATTATGTACTGTTGCAGTGGCTAGATGCAAATATCTCCTACGCCATAGGGTATATACTAGCGTTCTTCTGTAATTTCTTCCTAACCGCCATCTTTACATTCCGTTCACCCCCATCGTGGCGAAAGCTGATAGGGATGAGTGGAGCACACGGAGTGAATTTTCTGCTCCACATGGCGCTACTCAATCTCTTTCTATGTATGGGCATATCTGCAAGACTCGCTCCCATTCCCGTCTTTGCCATAGCCATACCTGTGAATTTCGTGTTGGTGAAATGGGTCTTTAAATCAAAAAAACAAAGTAAAGTATGAAGCTCCTAATCGTAGTTCCTTGTTATAACGAGGATAAAGTATTGACTGAAACAACACACCGCTTGCAAGATGTGTTGACGCAGTTGGAACAGAAAAATAAAATAGATTCCGGTAGAATCCTCTATGTAGACGACGGAAGTAAAGATTCCACCTGGGCATTGATAGAACAACTCTCTGCACAGACCCCGTATGTCCAAGGCATAAAGTTGGCACACAATGAAGGACACCAGCAAGCCCTCTGGGCAGGAATGGAATGGGCGGCAGCGCATAAAGTAGACGCTATTGTCTCCATTGATGCCGACCTCCAAGATGACACACAAGCCATACCGGAGATGGTAGATGCCTATTTGAATGGAAACGATATAGTCTATGGCGTGCGAAAGGAACGCACCACCGATACCTGGATGAAGCGTAACACAGCACAAATGTTCTATCGCTTAATGCAAACCTTCGGCGGCGAAGTGGTGTACAACCACGCCGATTTCCGCCTAATGAGCCTCCGAACCGTCAACGCACTCATGGCATATCCGGAACGCAATCTCTTTCTGCGAGGACTCGTCCCCTCGTTGGGATATTCAAGCACCTGCGTCTACTACAACCGCAGTGAACGCTTCGCCGGAGAATCCAAGTACCCCTTCCGCAAGATGTTATCGTTTGCACTCGACGGTATCACCTCCTTTTCCGTACGACCGCTGCAGTGTATCTCTATGCTAGGCTTGTGTCTCGTAGCACTGTCCTTCATCGCAATTGCTTACGCTGCTATCTCTTTTATGCAAGGAGTTACGGTAGCCGGATGGACATCACTGCTCATTTCTATGTGGTTTGTCGGAGGTATGATACTTACCGCCGTAGGCATCATCGGAATGTATATAGGCAAGATATATCAAGAGGTGAAACGCAGACCACGCTACTTTATAGAAAAGGAAGTAGGAGTGTAGAAGAAACGTCTCTGTATAGAAGAAAAATTGTGTCCGCAGCCATAAAGATGTTGGAAAAGGGTAAAATGTCGTAATTTTTATCTAATTTTGCATCATAATTAAAAACAGACATGAATTTTTTAGATAGAAACGAATTTAATTTCGCTCCCTCCAAGGAGGTCGTTGAAGCATTGCGCTCCTTCGACGTAAATAAGTTGTGCTTCTACACCCGCATCTACGATGAGGGAAAGAAGAGTATCTTCTCTGTGTATCTCGCAGAGCAATATGGCATAGACGAAAGTCAGGTGCTGCTGGGATATGGCGGCGAAGATATATTGAAGCAAACCGTACACTACTTCCTCACCGAAGAAGCCGATAAGCACACCATGCTCATTCCCAAGTTCTCCTGGTGGTACTATAAATCCATAGCCGACGAGGTGAAAGGACGCACCCTCCAATACCCACTCTACGAAGAAGGCGATACCTATAAGTACGACTTCGACAAGATGCTGGAGATGGTAGCGACCGAGCAACCTAAGATTCTGTTGCTCGCCTCCCCCAACAACCCCACCGGCAACGGACTAACTCCCGATGAACTCGACGGATTGCTGCAACGGGTACCCGCAACGACCGTTGTACTGGTAGATGAGGCCTACGCCTCCTTCGTCTCCGCAGACACCTCCTACGTTACCCGGTTGGTAAACAAATACCCCAACCTCATCATCTCCCGTACCCTCTCCAAGTTCTACGGACTACCCGGACTGCGTATGGGATTCGGGTTCATCAGCAAGGAACTCTCACGCTTCCTGAAGTATAGCAATAAGTACCTGGGATACAACCGCATCTCCGAGGATCTAGCCATTGCCGCACTCAAGAGCGATGCTCACTACCGCGACATAGCCCGCCAGATGAACGAAAGTCGTGGTTGGTACGAAGAGGAGATAGGAGCACTGGAAGGATTCAAAGTGTACAAGTCGGTCGCAAACTTCATCCTCATAAAATATCCCATAGAACTGAAGGAAGCCTTGCAGAAAGCATTTGCCGAGCAAGACTATAAGGTGAAATTCATGAACGAACCCGATATCAACACCCATATGCGCATCACGCTGGGACGCCCCGAGCAGAACCGCTTGGTGATTGACACCATCAAACAAATAGCACAACGATGAAAGCCATCCTTCTTGCTGCGGGCATAGCCTCACGACTGCGTCCGCTCACCGATACCATGCCAAAGTGCTTGTTGCGCATAGGAGAACGCTGTTTGTTACAACGCTGCTTCGATGCTCTGCTAGCCAATGGCATACGTGAATATGTGGTAGTCACCGGCTATCGCCAACAACAGATTCGCGACTTCCTGACTGCACAGTATCCCGAGGTGAATATCACCTTTATCTACAACGAACGCTACGAATCGACCAACAATATCTATTCCCTTTGGCTCACACGCCCCTATATAGAAGGCGAAGATGCCCTTTTGCTCGATAGCGACATCGTTTACGACCCACAGATAGTACGACAACTACTGGATTGCGGACAAGCCGATGCCCTTGCACTGAACCGTCATGAACTGGGCGAGGAGGAGATAAAGGTCATTGTAGATGCCCGGAACCGTGTAACCGAGATAAGCAAGGTATGCTCCATACAAGACGCTATAGGAGAATCCATCGGCATAGAAAAGATGTCGGCAGCCTACACTCGTGCTCTCTTTACCGAGTTGCAAAAGATGATAGAAGGAGAGGGGCTGGACAATGTGTTCTACGAACGAGCTTTTGAGCGACTCATCCCACAGGGCTACAGCTTCTATGTGCTGGATACCACCGAGTATTTCTCCATAGAACTCGACACCGTGAGCGACTTTGAGCAAGCGCAGCGCCTCATTCCCCCTACCTTATATTAATATAGAAGAATATGGCAAGTTACGATATCCGACCGCTACAGTTGCGCATCCTACGCAACCTAATGGCGGTGGACAAGATGTGCCGTGAACACGGACTGCGTTATTACATTATGGCAGGTACCATGCTGGGTGCTGTACGCCACAAAGGATTTATTCCCTGGGACGATGATCTGGATATAGGTATGCCGAGAGAAGATTATGAACTCTTTATCGGTCATGCCCGGGAGTGGTTGCCACAACCCTATGAATTGGTATGCGCCGAAACCGACCCAACCTATCCGTTGCCCTTCGGCAAGGTGCAAGATGCCTCCACCACACTGATAGAACGTATGCACCTACGCTATTTGGGCGGTGTCTACATAGACGTATTCCCCTTGGACGGCGTTCCGCAGAACAAGCTGATGCGTCGTATGCACTTCGGTAGATACGAATTCTATAAACGAGTCCTCTACCTGGTACACCGAGACCCATATAAGCACGGTCATGGAGCGAGTTCCTGGATTCCGTTGCTCTGCCGAAAACTCTTCACCGTAGAAGGTGTGCAGCGCAGCATACGCAAGCTGTTGCTGACGTATCCCTTTGCACAGTCGGAGTATATATGCGATTACGACGACGGTATGCGCGGCATTATGCCCAAGACAGAACTGGGAAAGCCGACACCGGTAGTGTTTGAAGGCGAACAAGTGTGGGGTGTACAAGAGTGGGATACCTACCTTACCCGCAAGTATGGCGACTACATGACCATACCCAAGCAAAGCGGTCAACGCCAACACAACTTCCACTACATGAGTTTGGAAGAACCGTATAGTACATATAAAGGGGAATGATTTCATTCCCCTTTATTGTTTATAATTGCTGCATTTCGTACAGTTTCTTGTAATATCCGCTCTCCGACAAGAGTTGCTCGTGTGTGCCACGCTCCACTATCTCTCCCTCGTACAGAACGCATATCTCATCGGCATTCTTAATGGTACTCAGTCTATGCGCTATGGCGATGGTGGTACGACTCTGCATCAAACGCTCCAACGCCTCCTGAACCAGTCGCTCGCTCTCCGTATCCAGTGCCGAAGTCGCCTCGTCCAGAATCAATAACGGAGGGTTCTTCAAGATGGCACGCGCTATGCTGACACGCTGGCGCTGTCCGCCCGACAATCTACCACCACGATCACCAATCATGGTATCGTACCCCTTCTCACTCTCCATAATAAACTCGTGCGCATTGGCAATCTTCGCAGCCTCTATCACCTGCTCCATGGTAGCATTCTCCACGCCGAAGGTGATGTTATTGTAGAAAGTATCGTTAAAGAGGATTGCCTCCTGGTTTACATTCCCTATAAGACTACGCAAATCCTGTATGCGAACCGACTTAATGTTCTTTCCGTCGATAAGCACCTCACCCTCCGTTATGTCGTGATAACGAGGAACCAAGTCCACCAACGTAGATTTACCCGAACCCGACTGTCCCACCAGAGCAATGGTCTTACCCTTTGGAATCTTCAAGTTGATATTCTTAAGCACCGGTCTGCCCTCCACGTAGCTAAAGGAGACATTCTTGAATTCAACCCCCTCCTCAAAAGCCTTCAGCTCCTCCGGATGCTCCGGATCGTGAATTTTGTTCTCCGCTTGCAGAATCATGTCGATACGATCCATGCTCGCCATACCCAACGGAATATTATAGAACGCCTTCGAAAACTCCTTTAACGGATTGATGGCACTATACAACAGCACCAAGAAAAGTATAAAGGATGAGGCTTCGATAGGAGAATTGTCACTCAAGATAAGCATACCGCCAAACCACAGTACCACCACAATCAACACCGTTCCCAGGAACTCGCTCATGGGGTGCGCCGAATTCTGACGAATCACCACTGCACTCGTCTCCTTGCGATACTCCTCGTTGATATCGTTGAAGCGCTTCAGCATCTTATCCTCGGCAATGAACGCCTTGATGATACGCAGTCCGCCAAGCGTCTCCTCCAGTTGGGCAAGAATATTACCCCAGATAGCCTGCGCCTTGTCCGAACGACGTTTCAACTTCTTGCTCACGGTACCCATACCCCATCCGGCAAGCGGCAGAACGATGAGTACGAACAACATCAACTCCCAACTCAGGAAGAACAGTGAAATGAAGCAAACCGCAATAGCGATGGGGTTACGAATCAACATATCCAGAGAACTCGTAAGCGTAGTCTCCACCGCAGCCACATCGGCACTCATACGCGCCATGATGTCACCCTTGCGCTCCTCGGAAAAGAAGCTGAGCGGCAAGCGCAACACCTTATTATATACCTCTATGCGAATATCCCGCACAATGCCGGTGCGTAGCGGCACCATTACCGAGAGAGAGGCAAAATATCCGGCAGTCTTCAGTGCCGTCATTATAATAAGGAGTAGACCGAAAACCACCAGCGTAAAGAAAGCGCCGTGGGTAGCAATCATCTCTTGTATATACCAATATCCATCGTTAATGAGAACGTCTTTGCTTATGTGATGCCAGTCAAACTCCATATACTCATAATGCTGCGTCTCCACCTTGAACAGAATATTCAAGATAGGAATCAACGTAACAAAGGAGAATACGTTCAACCATTGCGACACAAAGTTGAGAATTACGGACCACACCAAGTACTTACGGTATGGGCGTATATAGCGTTTCATTAAATGTAAAAACTGTTTCAGCATACGTGTATTTCTTTAAATCGGGTGCAAAGGTACGATTTTTTTATGAGCCTTCCATACCTTTTGCCCGGTTATTCATTGCGCTCCAGTACTTCGCGATAAACCTCCATCAAGTTTTCCGCCAGTGCTGCGTCGGTAAAGTGGGTGGCATATTCCTTGCCACAATCTATCATTTGTTGTCTTAATTCCGTGTCGTTCCAGAGACGCAAGAGGTTATCTGCCATCGCCTTGTCATCGTCCGGATGGACGTATATAGAGTCCGGACCACCCGCTTCCTCCAGGCACGAACCCGTACAACCTATTGCCGGTGTTCCACTCGTAATAGCCTCCAACATAGGTATGCCAAATCCCTCTATGCGAGAGGGATAGACAAATACCGTTGCCAACTTATAGAAAGCAGGTAGCGTTTGGAAAGGAATATTATGGAACATCGTGAAGAAACGCTCCATGTGGTGTTGCTCAAGATATTGCTCTATCTCCATGCAGTACGGCGTACG
>CAYOKO010000088.1:0-8564 GCA_964404555.1 uncultured Bacteroidaceae bacterium
GTTCTGAATGTCGTGGGTTCGAGTCCCACTAGTCACCCAAGGAAGGAGGAACAGAGTTCTTCCTTTTTTTGTGTCCATACGGATACGGTGTTTGGCGACTGTAATTCATGTTGTAAAACATATTTTACGCTTCTCTTTCCCATAAATTAGGTGTATTTTGTCTTCTTTATCGTTATAAATGAAACAAATCAACGGCTAATTGACAAAAAAGATGTATCTTTGTTGTGCAAAGCAATATATATATACTACTTTAATGTGTACTATGACAAAGAAGAAAATAATTGCAAGTGCCTTCATGCTTCTTGCAAGTGCCACGTTGTCGCAGCAAGCTGTAGCCGACCAATGGTACGATGTAACCTCCTACTATGTTACAAATCCATCGTTTGACGACAACTCAAATGAAGGATGGTCCGTTACGGCAGATGCCGGTTCGACAACACTCAGCTACACGGCACAAGAATTCTGGAACGGAGTATTTAATATCAGTCAGACCAAAACCATTCCTCAAGGAAAATATCGTCTTTCTTGTCAGGCATTCTATCGTACCGGAGATAACAGTAGTGATGCCATCTCCGCCTATGAGAACGGAACCGACAATGTCACTGCCTACCTCTACGCAAATGATTCTCAAGAGAAGATAGTTAACATCTACTCCGAAAGTTTCGACACCAATCTTAACGGGGGGTGCTGGTCACCCAATAGTTGGGGAGGCTTTGGCACAACAGCCACCTATTACCCCAACAATATGGCGAGCGGTAGTGCCGCCTTCGAAGAAGGAGCCTATCAGAACTCCCTCGTCTTTGATATAACCGAAGATAGAGAAACAACCTTTGGTATACGTAATGTAACCAGTGCCAACTCCAACTGGTGTATGATGGACAACTTCAAGTTGGAATACTACGGCACCATCCCCACCGTTACAAGCATAACATTCCCCGTCACCTCCGTGAATCTGGTAGTAGGCGAAACCTATAAGCTGGATTACACCACCGAACCCGAAGATGCTATATTCAACAGCGTAACCTGGTCTATGACCAAGAGCGGTGTAGCAGAAATTGCATCCGATGGCACCATCACCGGTATCGCCGAAGGCACCACCTACATCCGTGCCACCTCAACCGACGGCGGAAACGTAAATTCCAAATACCTTGTAGTACGAGTATCGAATGTGGCAGCCGATAAAAGTTCATTGATTATCAATGAGATTATGCAGTCCAACGTAGATATGTTCGTAGACCCCTCCTACAACTATGGCGGATGGGTAGAACTCTACAACCCCACCGACCAAGCCGCATCCCTCGTAGACCTCTATGTAAGCGACGACGAAACAAATCTCAAGAAATACCACCTGCGCAAGGCACACGGTGCCATCCCCGCCAAGGGATACACCTGCTTATGGTTCGACCACAGCGACAAGTATGCACCCACCCAAGTAGACTTCAAACTCGACTTCGGTGGCGGCACCATCTACATCTCCAACGCCAATGGCGAGATTCTAGCCAGCCAGACCTATCCAAAAGCCATCAGCCGAGTATCTTACGCCCGTAAGACCGACGGCGGTGACGAATGGGGATACACCGGACAACCCACCCCCGGCAGCACCAACAGCACCAGCAGCTTTGCTACACAACGTCTGGACGCTCCGGTAGTAGACACCGACGGACAAATCTTTACCGGTTCACTGAGCGTAAGCGTCACCATACCAAGCGGTACCACCTTGCGTTACACCACCGACGGCACCGCCCCCACCGAGGAAAGCGAAGTAAGCACCAACGGTAAATTCAGCATATCGGAAACCACCAACTATCGCTTCCGCCTCTTCCGCGACGGTTATCTGCCAAGTGCTGTAACCACACGCTCCTACATAAAGAAGTCCTACTCCCACACCCTCCCCGTCATCTCCATTGTAACCGATGCGGACAACCTATACAGCAATGAACTAGGTATCCAAGTACAAGGCATCAACGGACGCACCGGTAACGGTCAAAGCTCCAAGTGCAACTGGAACATGGACTGGGATCGCCCCGTCAGCTTCAACTACTTTGACGAAAACGGCAAGCAAGTCTTCTCACAGGAAGTAGACATGAGTGCCTGCGGCGGATGGAGCCGTGCATGGTCGCCCCATTCATTCAAGCTCAAGGCAGCCAAGCAATACGAGAACCTCAACTCCATGGACTACCCCTTCTTCGACGAGAAGCCCTATCTAAAGCACAAGACCCTCCAGATACGTAACGGCGGTAACGACAACACCTACCGCACCAAGGATCCCTTTATACAGACCATCGTATCACGCAGCGGCATAGACATAGACTGTCAGTCCTACCAACCCGTAGCCCACTATATAAACGGCGTTTACAAAGGACTCATCAATATGCGTGAGCCCAATAACAAGCACTTTGCCACCGCCAACTACGGCTTCGACACCGACTATATGGATCAATTCGAGATAGGTCCCGACTCCGGTTACTGCCAAAGCGTAGGAACCGAGGATGCCTTCCTGGAGTGGTACAAACTCTCCGCCACCGCATCCACGGCAAGCAGCTACGAGCAGATATGCAACCTGGTAGACATCAACGAGTATGCCAACTATATGGCCACCGAGTTCTATCTAGGCAGCACCGACTGGCCCCAGAACAACGTGAAGGGATTCCGCAGTACCGAAAACGGCGGCAGCAAGTTCCGCTTCGTACTCTACGACCTGGACGGATGCTTCGCCACCACATCCCCCTTCACCACCTTCGAGAACAAGAAGAACTACACCTTCGACTACATCTACGAAACCGGTTCCAATATCACCGCCGAGATAAAGTTCGTCACCATCTTTATGCGAATGATGCAGAACGAAACCTTCCGTAAGAAGTTCATAGACAGTTACTGTCTCGTAGGCGGTAGCGTCTTCACCGAACAGCGATGCAAGGACATAGTAGCCGAACTGCGCGACCGTATCGCCGGCGAACTCACCAACAGCAACGTGGGTTACAACTATACCGCCGCTACCCTATACAGTAAGTTCAACGACAGCTACAACCAAACCATGACCAGTGCCCTTAAGAGTTACAGCAGAGCAGCCCTCACAAGCAATGCCATCTCCTGCAACATCAGCAGCGATGTAGAAGGCGCAGCCATCCGTTACAACGACATCCCCGTACCAACGGGATCGTTCACCGGACGTGCCTTCCTGCCCGTAACCCTCAAAGCAGAAGCCCCCTCCGGGTATCGCTTCGTAGGATGGTCGGGCGAAGGCTCCGACAGCTATACCGAGAAGTCCCTGTTTGCCATGAAGAGCACATGGAGCTATTACGATAAAGGTTCGCTGAACAACACCGGATGGTACGGCGACAGCTACAGCACCACCTCCTGGAGCAGCGGCACCGCACCGTTGGGCTACAACAGCTACTACGGACAAACCACCACGCTCGATTACGGAACCAGCAGTTCCAACAAGCGACCCACCTACTACTTCCGCAAGAACGTCACCCTGACAGCCGACCCCGGCAACTCCGACGTCTTCCGCTTGCAATACGTAGTAGACGACGGCTTTGTAGTGTACGTAAACGGCACCGAAGCAGGACGTTATAATATGCCCTCGGGCACCGTCACCTACAGTACCCTAGCCACCTCCTATGCCGTAGACAACCCCGACCAAGGATATATAGACTTGCCCGCATCCCTCTTTAAGAAGGGAACCAACGTACTCGCCGTAGAAGTACACAACAACGCCGTTAACTCCACCGATATCCTCTGGGAAGCATCCCTTACCCAGCGCATCCCGCAGTCGGCGAACGCCTCCTACGTATCTACCGATGCCGAGTACACCATTCCCGAAGGCAGCGACAACGTCACCCTCGTGGCCCACTACGAACCCTTGACCACCGCCGAAGCCGACGAAGAACACGCCGTACCGGTACGCATCAACGAAGTAAGTGCCGCCAATACCGTATTTGTCAACGAATACTTCAAGCGCAACGACTGGATAGAGCTTTACAACACCACCTCTGTCCCCTACGACATCGCCGGAATGTACATCAGCGACAATCACGAAAAGCAGCAGAAGTACCAGATACCCACCGACGGTAGCGTCAACACCGTTATCCCGGCACACGGATACATACTGATATGGTGCGACAAGTTGACCGACGTATCACAGCTACACACCACCTTTAAACTGGAAGCCGACGGCGACGAGCTTATCCTCACCGCAGCCGACGGTAGCTGGCACGACTACTTCACCTACCCCGCACTCAACGGCAATCAGTCAGCCGGTCGCTACCCCGACGGCAGCAACACCAGCTACGTGATGGATCACCCCACCATAGCCAAGGCAAACCTCTACACCGATTACTCCGTACTCTATGCACAAGAAGCATGGTGGAATCCGGAAGAAGACGTACTCCTGGGCGATGTAAACGGTGACGGCGAGATAACCGTAGCCGATATCACCGCAACAGCCGCCATCATAATGGGCGATGATACCGGTAAATACAACCTCAAAGCCGCCAATGTAAACGGCGACAGCGAAATATCCGTAGCCGATATTACCGCAATTGCCGACATCATTCTAAAGAACGCAGAATAGTAACCACACGTTCTTATAATAAGCAAAAACGCTGCAACATCCTCCATAAAAGGGTCATGTTGCAGCGTTTTTTTATTTTTTGAAATGCTCCTCGTTCCACTTAATATTGCGCGGATGATGCGTAATAATCTCCTCCCGCAGATGCGACGTATCCAAGTGCGTATAAATCTCGGTAGTACCGATACTTTCGTGCCCCAGCATCGCCTGAATAGCACGCAAGTTGGCACCCCCCTCCAGCAGATGCGTAGCAAAAGAATGGCGCAACGTATGCGGACTGATACACTTCTGAATCCCCGCCAACTCCGCCAACTCCTTTATCATGTGGAAAATCATGATACGCGACAAATGACTCCTGCGACGAAGACTCAGAAACACAAAATCCTCCTCCCCCCGCTTTATATCTATACGACAACGATCGTCGAACCACAACTCCAACTCATGCACCGCCCTCGGTGAAATGGGCACCAAACGCTCCTTATCCCCCTTACCCGTCACCCGGATGAACCCCTCCTCCAGGTACAAATTCGAGAGCTTCAGCAAGCACAACTCCGACACACGCAGTCCGCAACTATACAACAATTCTATAATCGCCCGGTTACGCTGTCCCTCCTCCTTGCTCAAGTCAATCGCCGCAATCAACGCATCAATCTCCTCCACACTCAGCACCTCCGGCAAGTGTTTACCAATCTTAGGCGACTCCAACAACTCCGTAGGATCCTGCTCCATGAACCCATCCAGCACCATAAAACGATAAAACGAACGCACCCCCGACAGAATACGAGCCTGCGAACGAGGATGAATCCCCACATCCGTAAGCATAGCCGCAAACTCCCGCAAGTCATCCAACGTCACCTCACGCACATCCCGTTCCGTATCGTTGAGGAACCCCAAGAGCTTATCCAAGTCACGAAAATACGCATCCAACGTATTCTCCGAATAGGAACACTCCAAACGCAAATATTGCCGATAACGGCGCATTATGGTATCGTAATCTTTATCCTTCTTCATACTAATAAGTGGAATTGAACAGCAAACTTACAATAAAAAACGGAAATATAGCGCACAAAAAGAAAATAATGCGTATTTTTGCAGAAGAATACAGTAAACGAAGTAATATGAAAGTAATAATTATAAACGGTCCCAACCTCAACCTCCTGGGCAAACGCGAACCCACGGTCTACGGAAACACCGGTTTCGAAGCCTACCTCGAAACACTCCGCAACCGCTACCCGCAAGTAGAGATAGAGTACTATCAGAGCAATGTCGAAGGCTACCTCATAGATAAACTCCACGAAGTAGGCTTCAGCTACGACGGCATCATCCTGAACGCCGGCGCCTACACCCACACCTCCGTAGCCCTGCAAGACGCCCTCCGTGCCATCCCCACCCCCGCCATAGAAGTACACATAAGCAATGTACACAAGCGCGAAGAGTTCCGTCACCACTCCTACATCTCCTGCGCCTGCCTAGGCGTGATATGCGGCTTCGGACTCGACAGCTACCGCCTGGCACTCGAGGCACTTATAGCCCATAAAGAGAACGCATAACCCCGAACAACGGAACGAATGGAATCACTGGACGACTATATCCTGCGCCACATAGACGATGAAGGAGACTATCTACGCCGCCTCTACCGCGACACTAACGTAAAGTTGCTGCGTCCACGCATGGCATCCGGACACCTACAAGGCAGACTGCTCAAGATGTTCGTACGCCTATGCCACGCCAAAAGCATCCTGGAGATAGGCACCTACAGCGGATACTCCGCCCTCTGCATGGCCGAAGGACTGGACGAAGACGGTAAGCTCTACACGTTCGAGATAAACGACGAGCAAGAAGACTTCACCCGTCCCTGGCTGGAAAACTCCCCCTATGCCCACAAGATAGAGTTCATCATAGGCGACGTCATGCAACTCTTGCCCCCCATGGCAAAAGAACGAGGACTCACGTTCGACATGGCATTCGTGGACGGTGACAAGCGGCACTACATAGACTATTACGAGATGCTGCTCCCCCACCTCACCCCCGGAGCCTTGTTGCTGGCAGACAACACCCTATGGGACGGTCACGTAACCGACCCCGCCTACGACCGCGACGCCCAGACCAAAGGCATACGAGCCTTCAACGACCTCATCGCCGGCGACCAAAGAGTAGAAAAGGTGATACTACCGCTCCGCGACGGACTCACCCTGATACGTAAAAAATAATAGGTATAAACAGATATAAAACGAAGAAAGTATGGAAACAACCCGTCAGAACAAGATAGCTCGTCTGATACAGAAGGAGCTAAGCGAAATTTTCCTGTTGCAAACCAAGTCCATGAAGGGCATTCTGGTGAGCGTGAGCAAGGTGCGCATAAGTCCCGACATGAGTGTTTGTCGTGCTTATCTCAGCATCTTTCCATCAGAGAAGGGAGAAGAGATTGTTAAGAACATCAACGATAACATCAAGAGCATTCGCTTCGACTTGGGCAACCGTCTGCGCCACCAGTTGCGCATCATTCCGGAGTTGAAATTCTTTGTCGACGACTCGCTCGATTACATAGAACATATAGACGAACTCCTCAAGCAGTAATGAACGTATCCTTTTACATAGCCCGACGCTATTTCTTCAGCAAAAAGAGCCACCATGCCATCAATTTGATATCGGCAATTTCGGTGTGTGGCGTGGCACTCACAACAGCTGCCATGGTGTGTACCCTGTCCGTTTTCAACGGTTTCCACGATTTAGTGGGGTCGTTGCTCACGGCATTTGACCCGCAGCTCAAAATCACGGCGGTAAAAGGAAAATACTTCGACGCCTCCGACCCGCTGCTCAACAAAGTAAAGCAGCACCCCTCGGTAGCCATCTTCTCGGAGAGCTTGGAAGACAATGCCCTCCTCTCCTACCACGACCGTCAGCAGATAGCCGTAGTAAAGGGCGTGGAGCCTAACTTCCCGGAACTCACGAACATAAACGATGTGTTTTACGGCGACGGCACCTTCGACCTCCAAGCCGATGTGCTGGACTTTGGAGTGATGGGCATCCAACTGGCCATCAACCTAGGCACCTCCGTGAACTACGCCGATGCCGTGCAAGTGTATGCCCCCAAGAAAGGAGAACGCATCAATATGGGAAACCCCGTAGCCTCGTTTCGTAACGAGGAACTCTACGCCTCCGGACTGGTCTTCAGCGTGCGGCAAAACAAGTACGATGCCGGCTACGTGCTCACCTCTCTGGACTTTGCCCGTAGGCTCTTCGATGCCCCCGGCAAGTGCTCCTCTCTGGAATTACGACTAGCTCCCGGAGCCGATATAGCACAGACAAAGAAAGAGTTACGCACTGCCATAGGCAACAAATACAACGTTCTCGACCGCTACGAACAGCAAGAAGACGTCTTTCACATCATGGAGATAGAAAAGCTCATCGCCTACATCTTCCTCTCCTTCATCCTATTGGTCTCCTGTTTCAACATCATCAGCTCCCTCTCCATGCTCATCATAGACAAGAAAGCCGATGTGCAAACCCTCATCAACCTGGGAGCAAGCAACAAGCAGATAGTACACATCTTCATGCTCGAAGGCATCCTCATCTCCCTGATGGGCGCCCTTCTGGGCATAGGCATAGGCACCCTGCTCTGTTACCTCCAGCAAACCTACGGACTGATAACCCTGGGCAAGAGTGCCGGAAGTTTTGTGGTAGATGCCTACCCCGTGAGTGTACAAGCAGGCGATTTGGTACTCATTCTCGTCACCGTATTGGTAGTAGGTTACCTAGCCACCCTCTACCCCGTGCGTTACTTTAGTCGCAAGTTGTTAGCACAACGATAAAAGAATTTCTTAAATACGCACAATGTTCGACCAAAAAGCTTCCAAATATTCGAGAAATCGGAAAAAAGTATCCCTAATCTTTGTTGGTTAGAGGCTTTTTCCTTAAATTTGCAACATTATGAATGAAATAAAGCTTATTACTATAATTTAAAATCAAACATTTATGTGGTTATGTGATT
>CAYOKO010000089.1:0-8441 GCA_964404555.1 uncultured Bacteroidaceae bacterium
GGATTCTTCGACGTAAAGAACTCCTTGGTACCCAGACCATGTACATCCTTTACATACATATCATAGAGATCGTCCCACAACTCATTGTCGATAGCATTCGGCTTCATCACGTTCCATCCATAAGTGTTACGCACCACATCCGCAAAAGCCGATGCATCGCCCGAACCACCCTTCATCTTCTCCTTCACATAAGTAGGATTCAGCACCGTGGTACGGCTCTCTACGCCGATAGCCTCCTTCACCTCCTGCATCTTCACATGGTTACGATTGCGGTAATCGCTCAAGTACGCCTCCGGATCCTTACCCGTCACCTTGCGCACCGCCAAGTTCATACCACCCATAAACTCATATACATGATCCAGACTGAGCGCACCCCACGTATTACTCTGGCGCGGTTGCACCACCACCTCCGTGTTCGTAAGCGCCGCCTCGAACGCATAGTCGCGCAACTTCTCCCAGTCCTCCTCGCTACCATAGAAAGCACCCATATTCGCCATATAGGTATCGGCAATCTCGGAATCCTTCTCCCAGCGGTCGCCCGCCTCTACCATCTCCTGGATGCCACTACCGTAGTTACCGTTCACGCCACCGAAGACACGAGCCGTAGACATCTCACGCGCCTCCTTCGGGGTTACACCCTTATCTATAAGGTGACGCTCCGTCTCCACTACACCCTGTGCCACAAAGTTCTCGGAACCCTTATCCTCCGCCTCGGCAGCCATACGCACCGCACGCTGTATGAGGAATAGGCGAGAAGCAGCCAAGTCACGCAGCTGACCACTCGTCTGCACCACAACATCGATACGCGGACGACCCAACTCCTTCACGGGGATGAGCTGCAAGTCGGTAACACGACCAAACGGATCACGCACCGGCTCCACACCCAACATATAGAGAACCTGAGCGATGGTAGCACCCTCGGTCTCGATAAATTCGCTGCTCCACAACGTGTAGCTCACCTTGTGCGGAATAGAATCGTGGTGCGCCTTGCGATACATCTCGATGGTACCCTGCGCCAACTCCTTACCACGTTCCCATGCAGCAATGGAAGGCGTCTCCTCCGCATTCACCGCATACATATTTCTACCCGTAGGCAGAATCTCCGGATTCAATACCGGATCGCCACCCGATGTGGGGGCTATATAACCACCGTTCAGCGCATTGACAATAGCACTCAGCTCCGCCTGCGGACTGGTACGCAACGCCTCACGGTAACGATTTACATTTTCAATAGCACGACTCACCTCCATCACCGCCGCCGCAAAGGTGCGCTGTTGCGGAGTGTAAGAATCCGCCGACTTAAAGCCCATAGCCGCCATAGCCTCGGCATGACCACTCTTGCCACCCTTCTTACCGGACTTCTTGCCCGCCTTCATGGCAGCCTCCATCTTCTTGAGAGCCTCCTCGCTCGCACCCATCTTCTTTGCCATCGCCAGCGCCGTCTCCATAGACATACCCGGAATCATCTTGTGCTTCTTGGCACCACTCGTCTCCGGACGGTCGGCAATCTTTGCCGTAGGTTTGGGAGCAGGCATGGAAGATGCCATCACCATCATGCGGGAGAACATATCCTTGCTACCGTTTACCGTCTCCATAATCTCACGTGCCTCCGCCAACTGTGCCGGGGTGATACCTGCCACGCTGCATATCTGCGCATCGGTAGCCGTGCCACCTCCTGCCAATAAGCGTTGTACCAATGTGTGAGCCGGTTTGCCGTAACGCTCAGTGAACTGAGCCGGATGCTTGGATAACTTATCCGATGCCTTGCCACGCTGGCGATCCAGCGCATAAAGGCTGTAGGCGATGGGGTCGGCAGTCATCGCCTCTACCGTCGAAGCGATGTGGGAATCCTCGTAAGGAACCCCCATCGTGTACAGACGACCACATATCTTCTCATTTGCCAACTCCTCGGCAAAACTCTCGATGCGAGCTATCTCCTCCTCGGTGTAAGGCTTGTTCAGAATGCTGTCCATACGCAACTCTCGGTGAATACCCAGTGCCACGGTATGGCGCTTCACCTCCAGAGATGCCTTGCTGAGGGCAGCCGCATCCACCTTCTCATTACCGGCCAACTTGTTATACGCCTCCACCGCATCGCTCAATTGCTTGTATATACCACGCACATTACTCTCCATGAAAGGAGGAGTAAGGTAGTTGAGGATGCCGGCATAGCTACGACGCTTAGCCATCATAGCCTCACCCACATTGCTCGTAGAGTAGACGTAGAAGTGGGGGAGAGTACCCACCAAACGGTCCGACCAGTCACGACTGCTCAGTGCCACCTGCTTGCGCGGAGTGAACTCCAAGCTACCGTGTGCACCGAAGTGCATCAAAGCATCCGCCTTGAAACCGTAACGTGCCCACAGATAGGACGCCACGTATGCATGAGGAGGAGCCGCATCGGTTCCGTGAACCACCTTGAAATCATCATCGCCATATCCCGCAGCCGTTTGAGGAATCAGCACCACGTTGCCAAACTGCAAACGTGCGATAGCCACCTCGCCCTCTGCCGTGTGGAGACCCTTGCCCGGATATTCGCCATCCACGGCACATATCTCCTTATACATCTCCGAAGGCATAGCCTCTTTCATCCAGCCCTCGTACTCCCGCTTGCTCACCAACTGCGGACGCATTTTGGCAATGAACTCCGCCTGAGCACCTATGGCATAGGCACCAAACACCTTACCCTTCTCCTGCAACTGCGCCTCCAGTTCGGCAGCCGATGCCGGGAGCGTACCCACGTTGTAACCCTCCTGCTTCAAGCGGCACAACAAGTTGTAGAGCGATGGAGCCACCTCCATACCCTCCGCCACCAGCGCATTCTGTCCGGGACCCTTGAAGTAGAAGATAGCCACCTTCTTCTCGCGGTTCGGTTTGCTCTGCAGACCGATATACCGGTTGATGGTAGCAACATATTCGTTGAGACGTTCGGGGATAGCAGCCACGTAAGGCAGACCATCCTTACCGGTATAATGGGCAAAAAGCGCAAAGGGACGTATGGCACCGTCTATCTCCGGCGTCACGATACTCTGCGACAAGAAACCGCCGTTCATACCCTGATTATCCTCCATCCACTCCTCGTAAAGCGTGTTTACGTTGAGGGGAGCAAAGAGAGGAATGTTATGTTCGGTGAGATAAGCCACCACCTCGTCACCCATTCTACCGTGCGCCATATTCACCATAGCCGCCACGTTCAGGGAGTCTATATGTCCATTTTTAATGAAGTTTTGGATAGAACGCACCGGATACACCACGTTACCGGTCTGCTCCAGACGAGCCACCAAGCTGTCGGGCACACCCATCTGTCCCGTCACAATCACCGCCGGAGCATTCTCCCTCAGCAGATTATGTTTACGCAAGTACGCCTCATACTCCGCAACCGATGCAAAGGTAACCTCCTCGCCATCCTTCTCCTCCAGATTGGTGTGATACAGCAAACCGGAAGCGGCAGCCGTAGGGTCGCCCGGTTCCTCAACGAAGAACTTCTTACCGTTGATGTACTTACGCACATAGTTCAACATATTGCGATAGTTACCACGTGTAGCCCCCTGCATATACTGCTTCAGGAACTCGGAATCCACAGAGTCCACCGATACAATCAGGTTCTGCGGATTGGTAGCCGATGTCGTAAGCACCGGTACGCCGCCATCTGCAGCAGCCTCCAGTTGGCTACGTTGCTCCTCGGTGATGCGCAATCCCATACCGTTTACAAACACCATATCGTACTTTGTCAGCGCATCCAGTTCGTCCACCTCCAGAGTCTCTATCTCTATGAAAGAGCTGTTGTTGGCTTTCGAAATCTGCCCCAAGGTTATGGCTTGGTAGTTGACAAACGCTATTCGGGTGGGAGATGCCAACTTGACATACGTGCCTGCCATTACTCCTATGAGGAATGCTGCCAGAACCAACCCAAGAAGGTGTTTCTTCTTTAACTTCAACTTCATCTTTCTCATTATTCTAAAAACGCTATCTTTAATATTCTTTATTTCTTAAACATCTTGTCCACGTCCAGCGTGAGTCCCACCATAAAGGTCGTTCCGTTGGTCGACGGAGAGTTGCTATAGTAGTAACTCGGCACATAGTTAAAGAGGTTGTCCACCGCCATGGTCACGTTGATGCCGTGCGTAAAGTGGTGCGTCAGGTTCAACTTCCAGATGGAGTATCCAGGATACTTCACACGCTCCGTCTCCTCATACGATGTTACAGAGGTGTACTCATCCACCGAAACCTTCGACAAGAATCTTCCGGAGAGAACCGCATCCAGTCCATAGTGCTTCCACTGTTTGGTGTAGTCCACACGCACCGTAGCAGTGTGCGGACGGGTAGAAGAGGTGTATGCCTCTCCCTTGGGAACACGTTCATGCGTGTAGCAGTAGGAGAGTCTACCCCCCAGTCCCCAACGAGTCTTAGCCGACACAAAAGCATCGACACCGCTCACATACATACGAGCTATATTGGTGTACATCTGTCCGTTCAGCGTCTGGTTCCATGCCGTAGTGATGCGGTTGTCTACCACGTTGTAGAATCCCGTAGCACTCGCATTGAACAACCCCTTGGTGTACTCGGCAGAGAGACGGAAGTTATGGCTCTCCTCCGGTTTCAGGTTCTTGTTACCGTAAATCATGAAGATGCTAGCCATGTCGTAGTTCATGTACATCTCCTTGAGAGTAGGTGCACGGAAACCGCCGGCGTAGGAACCGCGGAAGGTGATGCGATTCCATCGGTACATAAGGTTCAGTTTAGAGGAAACGTGTTGCTGTTTCGCCTCCGAGAAGTAGTCGTAGCGAACGCCCGCAATCACATTCAGCTTCTTCCACAAGGTGACATCCCACTGCGCAAAACCATCGAGTGTGGTCTGTGTCTTGTTGCCATTGTTTTCAAACTGATAGCTTTGCAGATAGTCGTGCAGCACATCGCCACCCACCGTCAGCGTTCCCGCCGTACCGAAGGTCTGGTTGTACACCGCACGTCCGCTGTTCTGCACATTACTATATTTACGAATATCCAGTGAAGAAGTCACCATATAATCGCTCTTGTCATACTGGTCGTAGGCGTAGGATACCTCCAGGTTGCTCGTTGCCGAGGGCGTGTACACCCCACGCAAACCGCCCGAGAAATCGCGGTAACGGTCGCGCTGCAACTCCGCCGCATTGCGCTGACGGAAGAAGTAACCCGCTCTACCCACCAATCGGAGTTTTTCATTCAGATCGTAGGTGAGACGCTCCTTGAAGTCCCAGGAGTGACCACCATAGTAACGAGAGTAATCGCCCTCGTTCTTAAAGTCGTAAGAGTCTATACCCGTATGCTGCACCGTGGTACTGCTCGCCAGTTTGCCCGCTTTGAGCCCCAGCACACCACCCGCACGACGCTCGTTGTGCGAACCGTATCGACCGTTGAGTTGCAACGTAAAAGGCTCCTCCATATCCTTGGTGATGATGTTGACAACACCCCCCACCGCATTGGAACCGTAGAGCGACGAAGCAGCTCCCTTCACAATCTCTATGCGTGCCACGTTGCAGAGATTCAATCGGTTGTAATCCACATTGTCCAGTGTCTCACCCGACAGACGCTCACCATCCACCAGGAACAGAACCGATGAACCTCCGAATCCCTGCATATTCAGCGATACCTGTTGGTTCATGGAGAAAGAAAACTCCACGCCCGGCAGCTCCGCCTGTAGCAAGTCTGCTATGTTGGTAGCATCCGTCTTCTTAATGTCCGCCTCCGTGATAACGCGCGTCAGGATAGGAGAGTTGCTCAGCAGTTTCGGAGTACGCGTACCCGTCACCACCACTTGGTTCATCTCCTTGTCGTACGCCGCAATCAGCGAGTCCAATCTTGCGTCCGTCAGCTCCTCTGCCATAGCCGTAGTGGATGCCATGGCCAAAAGTGCAATGTATAAAACTCTCATTCTCTTGTCGTAATTTTAAATAGGATAAATATAACGTATGGTCAGCACACCTTTTATGCCGGCGGCATCCATGTAGTTGTCTAGTTTTACGGCAGCTCGTGTGCCGTCTGCCAGGCGTACCACATATACTTTATTAGATAAGGTATAGGTGGGGGGCATATTGGACGTGTCCACATCGAGCCACTTGGAGAGTTCCGTGTTGTAGTCGCTCTCGGTGTAGGTGAGATAACCATCCATCATGGTAGACATATCAATGGCTATCTGCTCCGTAGTCCAAGTATCGGCTACATAGTCGGACAGATTTTCCGTGTTAAGGGTGGAGAAGTCGTTATACGCCGTTTCCACCGCTGCGCCTCCGTTGGTCTTGGCATCGTAGCGGTGCAGAGCTATGTCCCATGTGGCGGGAGCCTCCTCACTAACACTCTTTGTTTCCACCTTCAAGGTGTGGAAGTTTACGTACACCCAGTTGGTATAGCTCGATGCATCTACCACCAAGGTACCTGCCTCTACGGTTGTAGAGGGGCTAACGAATCCGTAGGCATCTTCTGCCTCCAGGGGAGCCTCGTCGTAGATGCCTTCGAACATCCCATTACAAGACGAGAGCAGTAACACTACTGCTCCCGTAATAATACTTAATAACTTGTGATTCATCTAGTTTACTTACACTTACAACTCAAAACTGCTTAATCACTATGGCTTATTTATGTCTTTGATTTATTTAGTCTTCTGTAGTAGGAGCATTGCCCGGCAACAAGGTGATGGTCAAGCCGCCCATTACGCTTGGTACGCTGAATACAAATGCCTGAGTGCCATCGGCTGCAACGGTGCCGCTGAAGGAACAAGCATACTCCTTAGCTTCCTGTCCTGCGTGTGCCATGGCGGTAACGCCTTCGCCCACGATGGTGTATACGTCGTTGCTCTTGGTTACGGTCGCATTGGTGATGGTAAAGGTTCCCCAGGTATCGGAGGTGTAGGAGATGTTTACTTTGTCGGCTGATACTGCTACTACGGTTGCCGTCTGGTTATCTGCCATCATGTCCTTAAAGTACTGGCTGCTGGCGTTTGCATAACCGCTGTACTCTTTTGCTACGGCGGTAGCTGCGGTAACAGTGTCTACGGTTTCTTCATCGTCGTCGCTGCCACAAGAGGTCAATACGGGTGTTGCCATCAGCATCATTGCCATCATCAGGATAGAACCAATCTTCTTCATAATTTCTTTTCTTTATTTGTTGTATTGTTATTACTATTTTGATTTCGGGTGCAAAGGTACGGCAAAAAGGAAATCGCGTCAATCACTAAAAAAAGTGATTTTGGTCAATTTTCTAACCAATAATAGTTAGAAATGGGGGTAAATCCCCTGTTTTTGGCACATTTTAGCTACCTTTGCAGTCAAAAAGATTGATGCGATGATACTACAATGTGCCATTATTTTCGGCTGTCTTGCGCTAGGCGAGATTCTTTGTGCGGTTACGGGAATTAAGATTCCTTCCAGTATTGTGGGTATGTTATTGCTCACGGCGTTCCTCAGGGTGGGGTGGATAAAGTTGCGCCACGTGGCGGCTATCTCCAACCTTCTGCTCAAGAACTTGGGATTCTTCTTCATTCCGCCGGGCGTGGCTATTATGCAGTATTATCATTATATACAGAATGAGTGGGTGGCCATTGTGGTGGCTACATTGGTGAGTATTGTGGTGGTGATGTGGGTCACGGGGTGGAGTTATCAGCTTTCTCGCCGGGCGGTGAAGCACTATATGCGTCGCCATAACAATAATAAGCCGCTGCTGAGTGTTGCGGTGTTGCCGCTGGCATTGTTGGGTGGTGTGCAGTCTGTCCCGGTGCTCCATACCTTATTAAATAATGAGATTCTCCTCATGACCATAACTTTTGCTCTCTATTATGGGTGCAAGAAGTTGCAGGATCGTTCGGGAAGTCTGTTGTTGAATCCCATCCTCATTACCATAGCCTTGTTGATTCTTTTCCTGAAGTTGTTCGATATAGATTACGAGAGTTACGCCAGGGGTGGACACATGATAGACTTCTGGCTCAAACCGGCGGTTGTTGCGTTGGGTGTTCCTCTTTATCAGCAGTTGGAGCAGATTCGTCGTCAGCTTCTCCCCATCATCGTTTCGCAGTTGGCGGGGTGTATCAGTGGTATCCTTTCGGTAATCCTCACCGCTCAACTCTTCCATGCTTCCCGTGAGGTAATCATCTCCTTGGCTCCAAAGTCGGTTACTACTCCTATTGCCATGGACATCAGTGCGCATTGTGGCGGTATTCCGTCGCTTACGGCTGCGGTGGTGGTGTGTGTTGGTATCTTCGGTGCCATGGCGGGTCGCACCATTCTGCGTACGGTGGGTAGTCCCATAGGTAGGGGCTTGTCCATGGGAACGGCATCGCACGCTGTGGGTACATCGGCTGCTCTGGAGTGGGGTGGCAGATACGGTGCTTACGCAAGTCTGGGTCTCACCGTGAATGGAATCCTCACGGCATTGCTCACGCCGTATGTGTTGGACTGGATGGGGATATTATA